>JAGQQT010000795.1 GCA_020426065.1 Planctomycetaceae bacterium
TGGGATCCGGCGTTCTATGGAAAGTTCGAGGAGGACGCCGCAATTAACCCATTCATCCCATTTTCCGCCGGCTCCCAGCGGGTGATCCGCGGCGGCGATTGGTACTACAATACGTCCCGCTGCCGTTCGTCGTCTCGCGGCGACGATCGTCCGACGACCCGTCGCGCCCACATCGGTTTTCGTGTGGTGTTGGTTGTTGATGCAGTGAAGGCTTCCAAGCCTGACTACTCCCTCGAATATGACGGTGTGACCAGTTATTCCGTCACACCGACTCTGCAGATTCAGGAAAATCAGCCCTGGACAATTGAAGGCTGGGTTACCGCACTCGGACGACCGCTGCAGAAAAATCATGCTGTTTTTATTCTGAATCCCAGAATCAATCTGGCATTGACTCACGGCAGTGAATCGGGCTCATACTGGAGTGGGCTCAGCAATCCGAAAGCGGATCAATCCGCGAATCGTTTCCATTCTTCTGACCAGTTTGCAACTTTCAACAAAGAAACACATCTGGCGCTGGTGAATGATGGCAAGTCAGTCCGTTTCTTCGTCGATGGTGTTCTGCAACAGTCGGTGATCGAAGCCGAGTTATCGAATGAACTGGGCCATCTCAATATCGGACCTCCGAATCCCAAAGCACACACAGGCATGGCGGGTTTCCGCGGCAGACTCGATGAAGTCCGCATCTCGCAGGTTGCCCGCTATCAGCAGAATTTTCAACCCGAACGACGCTTCGAACCTGATGAACAAACACTCGCCCTCTACCACTTTGATGAAGGGGAAGGTGACGTGCTCAACGATTCATCGGGCAATGGACATCACGGCCAAATTGTCGGTGCCAGTTGGGTGAGGGCGGATCGCTCGCAGATTGAGCCACTTTCCAAACAGACCGAATGGCACGGCTGGCCCGCGGATGCCCCGCCGCCGGCAATTGCTCCGTTTGATGCAGCTCAGGCCCGCAAACATCAGGAAGAGTGGGCGAAGTACCTCGGTGTTCCCGTCGAGTATGAAAACTCAATCGGCATGAAATTCCGGCTCATCCCGCCGGGTGAGTTTCTGATGGGGAGTACTCCGGAGGAGATTGAAGCGGCGCTGAAACAATTTCCCGACAAGCCCGAAGAGCAATTGTGGATTCAAAGTGAAGGTCCGCAGCATCGTGTTGTCCTCACGCAACCATTTTATCTTGGTTTGACCGAACTGACTCAGTCTCAATACTTCCAAATCAAGGGGGCGAATCCTTCGGCTCATTCTCCGACGGGAGTCAAGAAAGATCTGGTCGCGGACATGGACACAGGAAACCTCCCGGTCGAACTGATCACCTGGGGGATGGCTACCGATTTTTGTCAGACATTGAGTGAACAGGAGAAATTGAGCTCCTGCTACTTGAGGACCGACGGGAATTGTGAACTGGTCGAAGGAACGGGATACCGCATGCCAACTGAGGCACAGTGGGAATTTGCCTGTCGTGCCGGAACCATTACTCGATTCTGGAGTGGTGAAAACGACTCTGAATTGACTGCCGTCGAGCACACAAGCGACTCCTCTCTACAAGTCACTCGAGAAGTCGGCACGTCCAAGGCCAATCCCTTCGGGCTGTTTGAAATGCTGGGGAATGTTCATGAATGGATTGAGGATGGCGCTGTTCTGGATGCCCCCCACACAAGTGGGCCGGGAGTCGCGGTCGATCCCTTCCATCCATTTTCAGGAATTGAACACCGAATTTTTCGCGGTGGCAACAATTTTCGAAGGTTGCACGATTGCCGTGCGGGTGCCCGCCATTGCTATAGCAGACATGTCGGAACCGCAGGCATCGGAGTTCGCATTGCCTTGACTGTCGAGGCGGTGCGAAGTCTCATTC
>JAGQQT010000796.1 GCA_020426065.1 Planctomycetaceae bacterium
GAAGTCGAAGACTATCTGGTCACGCTCGAATACCCCACCGAGATCCTGGTGACGACCGCCATCGATGAAAACGATGGCACGTTTGATCCAAATGTCGGTGCCGGGACCTCGCTCCGCGAAGCCATCCTGACGGCCAACAGCAGTCCGGTTGAATTGACAATCCGGTTTGATGCCAGCCTCTCCCTCGAAACAATCACACTGGGGATAGCGGGAATCGGCGAAGATTCCGGACTTACCGGAGACCTCGATATCACTCAGAACATGACGATTGAAGGTCTCTCGCCTCAGCAGCTGATTTCGATCGATGGGGGAACGCTGGACCGTGTGTTTGATGTGCACGGAGTCAATTTGACCTTGTCGAATCTCAACGTGACTGGAGGTCTGGCTGATGGTTATGGAGAAGCATTCGGTGGAGGTGCGATCCGGAACAATGATGGCAACCTCCTGGTCTCTCATTCCCGTTTCTCGGGAAATCAGTCTGGCTACGGTGGTGCGATTTTCAGTTATGGAGATAACTCGGTTGCCACCATCCGGTATTCCACAGTGGATGACAACCGGGCTTATCTGGGTGGGGGAGTTGCAGTTCTGTCCGGCACGCTGGTCCTGGATTCCAGCACCATTTCGAACAATCAGGCCACAACGGATGGCGGTGGTGTGCAGGCCAGCAATTCGCTTGTCACTTTTCCACCAGTCGACCGTTTCGGGGAACCGGGCCCTCACAGAAGCGGGGGGTGGAATTTACATCATTGGCCCCGCCAGTGTAGCGACGGTTTCCCAGTCCACGATTTTTGGCAATAGCGTGAGCGCGACCCAGGCGGGGGGTGGAATTGGAACGGAGCTTGATGCGAAGCTGACTCTCAGTGGTTCGATTGTTGGAGGCAATTTTGCCGGGATGTCGGATACGCCAAGCGATCTGGCGGTGGTCGGCCTGGAAGCGGGAAGCAGTTACAACCTGATTGCTGATGCAGGTACGGCTGGTGGTTTAACCAACGGGGTTGATGGCAATATTGTCGGTGTCGACATCAGCACAGTGATTGAGACTGCACTGACCGACAACGGCGGCCTTACTGCCACACATCTGCTGCTGAATGGCAGCCCGGCGATTGACGCGGGAGATCCGGCCATTGCCGATGGAAATCTCGTTGATCAGCGCGGCCCCGGCTTCTTCCGCGTCTGGAACGGACGGATCGATCTCGGAGCCGTGGAACGCTCCAATGCTCTATCCGACACGATTCTTGTGACAACTGCCGTCGATGAAAATGACGGCAACACGGACCCGGCTCGTGGACAGGGAACTTCACTGCGAGAAGCGATCATTGCTGCAAATTCCAACCCGGATCTGACAACTATTCTGTTCGATTCCAGTTTGGATGGAACGCCGATTGTTTTGACTATCACAGGCAGGGGTGAAAATGCTGCTCTGACCGGTGACCTGGACATTCTGGAAGACACAATCATCCAAGGCAATGGAATTTCTAATACGATCATTGATGGTAATGATGCTGACCGAATCTTCGAGTTGTTCACAGGCAGGAAACTACTCCTCGATTCTGTCAAAGTTATGAACGGAAATGAAACCAATGGTGGTGCCATTAGTTCAACTGGAGAACTGACTATCAGAAATTCTCTGCTTGAAGGAAACAATGCTTCGAATCTTGGCGGTGTGGTTTTTGCAACGAGTGGCCAAGTGAATATTTATGACAGTTCGTTGACTGGGAACAGTGCATTGAACGGTGGGGCTGTCTACCGTAGTAGTACAACAACATCTCTTACCGTAGACAACAGCCTGATCACTTACAACACAGCTTCTGCCTATGGAGGTGCGTTTTATCTCATTTCTTCACATTCTGCTTTT
>JAGQQT010000797.1 GCA_020426065.1 Planctomycetaceae bacterium
CGAGTGCCATTTTCCGAGAGCGTTATACCGAGTCTGCCTGAGGAAGAGAATAGAGATTCTCAAGAGGGAAATCTGCCAATTGCTGATGCGTACGCACCCCTTGCGATCATTCGTGGCAACTCCAATAAAAAAACGAAGGACTTCGAAAAGCCCTTCGCTTTGTATGGCAAATGAATCACCCGATGAGATCATCGGGCAATGATTCAGCCCCAGCTTCCGCCGCTGCTGCCATGGCTGCCGCTGGATCCATGGGATCCGCTTGAGCCTGAGCTGTGGTGACGACGATGACGACGTCCACCGCTGGATCCGCTGCTGCCGCTGGATCCGCCGCTGCTGCCGCCGCTGGAACCCCAGCTGCCGTGGCTGCCGCTTGAACCACTGGACCCATGGCTACCGCTGGAACCATGGCTACCACTTGAACCGTGGCTTCCGCTGGAACCCCAGCTACCGCTTGAGCCTGAGCTGTGATGGCGACGTGCTTCAGCGTCTGTGCTGAAAGCGAAAGCCAGAGCTGCCAAAGCTGTCAGAAAGAACATACCACTTTTACGCATTTTCCTCTCCTTCATTTCCTGTCCTGCAGATCCCGGAATGACAAACCTATCCTCTCATGAAGAGAGGACCACAAAGTTAACAACGGTGTAGAATGCCCTTGATAGCCCACTTATCCGGCATACCAGCAGGACCGGAAAAACCAGTAGGAACTGTTTTATCCGTTATCACTACCACCTGTTCAGCCCGAGTGTAGCTTTAGGTAATTTGCGATTCAAGGGGTTAGTTAGAAAAATGTAGTGTTTTTGAGACATTCGGGCTATGGGGTAAATATGGCACAAAAATGCCCTGCGGGCATTGAGAATTCCAGAAAAAATGCGTCCATTAGTCACACTCCAGCCTTCGTATTCCCTTCGAGGGGATATTGAGGATTCTGTTTCGTAGTTTTTACAATTTAAAGCAGTCAATTCCGATGCATTTTGCCTGATTCTGCTCCTTCAGTCCTCATCTTGACACATTTTGCAAATCAACCGTAACTTCCGGGTCATCGTGCTTCATTGTGTTCGATCCTGATCTGCCACGCGAGTTGACTGAACTCGAGTGCACAGACTCTGGCAAGAAACTTTTCTACCCGTATGCGAATGGAGTCGCACATGAGTCAGCCAGTGGCTTCGACGGTCCCCTTTCCCGTCAATTCAGATCCAATTCCATTGATTGATCTGACGCAGCAGTACCAGTCAATCAAATCCGAAATCGACGAGGCAGTTCGTCGGGTCTTTGAAAGTCAGACATTTGTCCTGGGTGATGAAGTTACCAACTTCGAACAGGATATTGCCCGTTACTGTGATTCCCGCCACGCGATCGGATGTGGTTCGGGAACAGATGCTCTCGTGCTCGCATTGATGGCTCTTGATATTGGCCCGGGCGATGAAGTGATCACAACACCGTTTTCCTTCTTCGCAACCGCCAGCTGTATTGAACGGGTTGGCGCCACTCCCGTCTTTGTCGATATCGAACCGAAAGGATTCAATATTGATCCACAGGCGGTGGAAGCGGCCATCAGTCCGAGAACCCGAGCCATCATTCCGGTGCATCTGTTTGGACAGTGTGCCCGCATGGAAGACATCAATCGCATTGCCACCCGTTATGGACTGGCCGTGGTGGAAGACGCCGCCCAGGCCATCGGAGCGGAATATCGTGGCCGTCGGGCTGGTGTTCTGGGCTCAGTGGGCTGTTTCAGCTTCTTCCCTACTAAGAATCTGGGAGGTGCTGGCGATGGCGGAATGATGACGACCGATGATGCTCAGCTGGCAAACCGTTTGAAGCGACTCCGCGTTCATGGCGATGCCGGCCGTTATCAGCAC
>JAGQQT010000798.1 GCA_020426065.1 Planctomycetaceae bacterium
CCATCGTCGCCCCCGCGAATCCACCTAACGATTCAGCCAAAGTGGTCCGATAACCGGGGTCCACTTCATACGATTTAATCGGCTGGACGGAACCGGAGATCATCGTCGCTCCGCTCGATGAAACCGCCCAAGCGGGAGTCAGCCTCGGCTGGCTGGTGGCGGGGATCACGACTGTTGTCGTCATTCAAATCGCCCGGGATGACAAAAACAAATTGCCGAAACGATTGCAAAAGGCTAATCTGAGCCGAGACGAGATTCTCCAATCAGATCCACCAATTCCATCGCACCCCGAGCCAGCCATGAGTAACGTAGACCAGCAGGCCTTCGCCGAATTCACCCGCTGGCGGGAAGATGAAACGCACACGCTCCCCGCATCCCTGACCGAATACACAGAAGAACCCAAACGGACCTGGCTGCAGAAACTGCTGCTGATTGTCCCACTCCTGTTCGCCAGCTTCTGCTTCTGGCAAGCCCTCCCCGGCTGGACCGGCCCGGGCTTGGCTCAGGCAGTCACCGCGCCAACAGTAGCAGAACGAACATTGCAGACACGCCGAATTGACGAAATCCGCCCCGGAATGCGAGTTCTGGCGGAAAATCCAATCGTCGAAGACACCCATCCTGATTCACCCGAACCAGATCCGTTACTTGACCGCCTCATTCAGCTCAGAATGAAGAAAGCAGACGAGACGGATGTCCTGATCTCATTGATCCGACCGTTGGACTGGATTCAATTCCACAATGCTCACCCGGGCGTACTCATCCATTTGGATTACGAGGAATTCGGAGCAATTGGCGAAGCCGAAGTGCTTCAAATCCTTCCTTGTCCATCCATCGAATCCGGCCAGGGGGAAGTCGTCACTGGAACTTTCCAGCACACCGCTCACGAGTTGTTGGAAATCTGGGTTGAAGGAGAAGACCAACCGATCCGCACAACACCCAGCCACCGCTGGTGGAGTGAAGAGAGGGGGGATTACGTCACGGCCAGCGAGTTGCAGGAAAACGAAGCCCTTCGATTAGCATCTGGCGAGATCTCACCGGTTGCTAAAATAACGAAAGTTCAATCCGCGGAAACCGTTTACAATCTCGAAGTCAATCGGGAACATGTTTATTACGTGGGGAGTCGAGGAATCCTTGTACACAATGAATACAAAGATGGTATTTCTATATTAGGAAAAACTCATTCTTGGTTTAAGAAGAATAAGCCAAAAGGCTGGTCACAAGGACCACCAAGAAGCGGGCATGGATGGAAATGGGTAGATGAGAATGGCAGAGATAGGTTAAGGTATATGTATCCAGACGAAGATGGGCAATTTGTTGCCCAGAGAACTGGTTACTTTAGAAGAAACGACTCGTTGGGAAATTTTTTGGATGTTGATGGTAATATCATACCAGATGATCACGAATTGTTCAATCAAATTTCTCATATACCTTATTCAGGAAATTAGATATGATTGAAAGTCATTATCCGTCATATTACAAAATTGACAAGCTATATGAGTATGAAATACAAGAGTCAAGAGTAAGAAGCCTGTTGTTAGCCGAATCAAGGGATTCTATTCTTATAGAAGTAGAAGTTGCTTGCTATGATGTGGATTATTTCTACCGCATGGGCAGGAAAGCCAGTGATGTGGAGTTACCGAAATTAACACTAATAGTTGTTTTTAATTCATGTAGTAACATTGTTCTGGATGGATTTGATAAATATAATAATAACTTCAATTGTTCCACTAATGAAATTAATGACCTGTTTGGTCATATTTCTAGTTCAACCACGATATGTGAAAGTTTCGCAGTAAATGATATTGGGGGGGCATACTCATGTGAGATTGGATTTGGAGGTAGGTATCAAGG
>JAGQQT010000799.1 GCA_020426065.1 Planctomycetaceae bacterium
ATATAGACGGGTATGGCTCAATTACTCCCTTACATCTAGCAGTTTACAGTCCGAAACTCGTGAAGGCATTGCTAGAAAATAATGCAGATCATGCAGCGAAAGATAGCCGTGGAGAGACACCACTGGATTGGGCTGTACACGAGGGTAACGAAAAGTCGATTCGACTTTTGATTGCCGCTGGCGCAAAGCGCATAGGCATTACACGAGATGAAAAGTAACGAGTATCCTACGCCTCTTTTGCTTGGTGGCATACCAAGGAAATCGCCGATCAGTTAAAGAAGGTGTCCACATTCACTGACTCGCAGGGTAATCGCATGAAGGGATTGCTGTAAATCTTGTTCTCCGCGACAGTTCTTGTAGGGCGTTCTCCCGCATGCCTTCCTTGCTGGTCGATGGGGTTTTATCAAGAAGAACTTCATGAGACGCTTTCTGACCAGAGTGAGGCAAGGACGAGAAAGGTGCTCATCGATTGAAGTAAGAATTCTTCTCGGCAGGCAATGCCTGCCCTGCGAATATCCTTGTCTAACCCAACGGCACGAACTCCACCTCCATTGTCTCCAGGTCGACCATCGCAAAGGTGTGTGGATTAGCACGGTGCAGGGCGCCAGGGTTGAGGATTGTTGTAGCCTTTTGTTGGTGGGTTTCATGCACATGGGTGTGGCCGTAGCAGATCAGGTCGTAAATTTCTGAACGGCAGGCTGCTTCAAAGCGGGTACTGTCGTGTCCATGGAGCAGGGCAATGGTGCGGGGGCCAATTGTCAGGTCGCCGAATTCTCCATGCCAGTTCTGGCCAGCCTGTTCGACGGCAAACCTCATCAGATCCGGGTCATCGCAATTCCCCGCCACAAAGTGCGTCGGCCATTCCGAAAACATTTCGACCACTTCCGCTCCACAGATATCACCACAGTGGAGGATGGTTTCCAGGTCGTGTTGTTTCAGCAATTTCACCGCTCGTTCTGTGTTCTTCAGATTTCCGTGAGTATCACTGACAACACCGATTTTCATGATGGACTTCTTCTATTGGAGTGTCTCATTCAGATCGAATGGAATGATTTGTGTGCCACTGGCTTTGCCAGTGACTGGTTTGAAAATGAAGCACACTGGCTGAGCCAGTGGCACCCTCAATCCCCTCTTCAAGTTACGATTTTCGGGGTGGAAGACAATCCATCAGTAAGTTTTCACTGCTGAGGTACAAAGCTAACAGAGTTTTGTTTGCAGGATTGGTTGACTGTCTTGTTTTTTACCGCAGTGCTTCTTATCTCTCTCCGACCTCGGCGTCTCTGCGGTGCGCCAAGTCAACGCCAGTATTCCCCATCAGGGAATCTTGCTTTTTCGATGGAATCCTGATGCATGTCGATGCTGTAGCCGGGACGCTGCGGGGGCATATAGTGGCCGGAACGGATGCGAATCGGATCGAGAAAATGTTCGTGGCAGGTGCCGGCATGCTCAGCCATGCGGTTTTCCAGTTTTCCGGAGATGCACAGGTAATCAATCATGGAAAGATGCTGAACGTACTCACATAAACCCACGCCCCCCGCGTGCGGGCAAACCGGGATATCAAACTTCGCTGCCATCAGCAGAACCGCCAGGACTTCATTCACTCCACCCAGCCGGCAGGCATCAATCTGGCAGATCTGCATGGCTCCTGCTTCCAGGAACTGCTTGAACATAATGCGGTTGGCACAATGTTCTCCGCTGGCCACTTTGATGGGAGACAGGGCTTTGGCAATTTTTGCGTGCCCGAGCACGTCATCCGGACTGGTTGGCTCCTCAATCATCCAGGGATCAAACTCCGCCAGTTCTTTCATCCAGTCTATGGCGGTGGGAACATCCCACACCTGATTGGCA
>JAGQQT010000079.1 GCA_020426065.1 Planctomycetaceae bacterium
GCCGCTTAAATCAGGAAAATGCCTGTTTAGATCAATATTGACGAATGACACCTTGGACAACGCCCAGAATCTCGACATTATTCGAGTAGATCGGCTTCATGGACGAATTGGCTGGTTCCAGACGAATTCGACCAGGTTCTCGGTAGAAACGTTTCAGGGTGGCTTCTGCACCATCGACGAGTGCAACCACGATTTCTCCATCCTGGCACTGGCTGGTCTTCTGCACAACCACGTAATCTCCCTCTGCGATATGGTCTTCGATCATCGAATCCCCTTTGACTCGCAGGCAGAACTGGTCATCTTCATTGAACAGTCCAGAGAAATCGACGGTTTCTTCGTCTTCCACAGCCAGAACTGGATTACCAGCTGCAATTTGCCCTGCCAGACGCATGGAGGTGGAACGAAGCTGGGAGTGGTCTGTTAACTGAATGGCCCGAGACATGTGAGACTCACGGGTTATCAGCCCTTTACGTTCCAGGGCTTTGAGATGGCACATCACTCCGTTGGGGGAGCGGATCCCAAAATGATTCCCGATTTCACGGACCGTGGGGCCATAGCCACGATTCACAATCTTTTCTTTCAGGAAATCGTAGATGGCAGATTGGCGTTCTGTCAGTGCTGGGGTATTGCGATCAATCATCATACTGTCACTTTCTTTCAATTGAGAATTAGCCCGACAGATCTGTTCTGCTTGTAAAGCAATGTTCGTAAGTAAATGTTACAGGTTTTCACACAGAATTTTTGTGTACCAGTAACTTCCCTAATATACCCGTGTCTATTTCTTGTAGCAAGTGGACATGTCAACACGTGAGGTGTTTTCACTGAATATTTTGACATGATCGAAAGTACCGAGTATGAACAGAGCTGGACAAAATTTCCAGAACCACTTCACATTTGTCATTATTCTTGGCGAAAAAATGATGAAAATAGCAGAATATCTGTGAGATAAGATAAAAAAGAATTCACGAATGGTTTGTGGGATTACCGGTACAATGACAGGATACTTTTCGTTCACTGCCAGAACTCTCATGTTGAAATTCTTTTTTGTGTCACTCAGTTCCCAGAAGCTGACGAAATATTTCGCCTGATTGAAAAAATATCCAAGGTGCAATTTGCAAGTTCAGGACAGGCAAATTTCGCGGGCGTAATAATGCAGAAAGGTTCCCGGTGAGAACTCTCACGGGAACCTTCAATGTTAAACCTGCGGTTCAGACTCCTGTCTGACCAGGAAACCAAGTCAGTTGGCAGCTGTCGTCTGTTGCTCTTTTTTCTTGAGCAGATGAGCAGGGTTTTCATGCGTGCCGCGTACGATTCCAGTTCCATCAATCAACCAGTAAACCGGATTGGACTGGATGCCGAACTCAACGGCAATCGGCTGGTTCGAGCCACGGAATTGTTTGTCCGGGTGAAACAGGTGTTGACCAGGCAGGTCATGCTGCGTGATGAAGTTCTCAACTGCATCCCGTTCCAGATCGAGATTGATCCCCAGGATTGCGTATCCATGCTGGTCGGCCAGTGTGCGAATGGCTGAAATATCCTGCTGGAAGGTGTTGGAAAGGGCTGACCAGAATACCACCAGAGTTGGCGTTCCCTGCACATGTTCAAACTGATAGGCAGTTCCTGTCCAGGTTACTCCGTTCAATTGAAATGGAGATCCAACCAGTGAGAGGCGACGAACAGCGGTCTGGGTCTGGTTCCGAAAAGGTGTTTCGGGAAAAAGCTGTTCAATGATCAGGTAGCATTCCATGGCCAGCTGTGTTTCTCGTCTTTCCTCGCACAGTTCTCCCGCATTCAGCAGTTGAATAGTGGAATGGGCTTCCTCAGCGGGGAAGTTGCGGGCAAAGAGCTTGGCTTGGCGAACATATTCAGGCAGCCATGGAGATGACGCATCTGTCATGCGTGCCAGTTTTTCAGCAACACGTACCACGGCACTTGCTGCCGTGGTAGCAGCGACCGATTCCGGACGCTGTTCATTGAGAAGCAGTGCATCCTGGTACAGATTCTGTAATGCCTGTTCATCCCCCTGCAGGGAGAGCTGGATTCGAGCTTCGACCAGTGCATAAACTGCAGCGTTGAAGAGCTGTTCACGCTCTGGGCGAAAATGGAGTTCTGCAATCGCATGGGTTGCCAGGGCCACGATCCGGCGCTGATTATCAGCCAGCTGATTCATCAGAGCCGTTTCCGGTAATTTGGATGAATTCCGGGTGAGCGTCGTGGATTCGTTCATCAGATAAGCGATCTGGCTCAAATCCCACTCCGGTGTTCCCGAAGCAAATTCTCCGTCTGGCTGAGGCAGCCTTTCCTCCAGTTCGAGAGAGGCGGTTTGAATAGCGGGGTGAACTTCTGTTCGTGTCACCGGGCGAACAGTCAGTGGAGGATAAGAAACGATCGGAGGTGCTTCCTTCTCTGAAATGACCTCATTGACCTGGGCAGTGGTTGGTTCTGCCATTTGCTCCTGGGCAATTCTGGGAGCGGGTTTCGGCACTGGATCAGCTGTTTGCGAATCTGGAGTTTTTGAATCCGCACATCCTGCCAGGCAGAATGCCAGCCCTAATGCTCCCGGAATTCCGGTTCGGAGGGTACGTGAAAGCAGATTTGTAACAGAAGTCTGAGTTTTCATTGGCGTCCCTGCCAGATGGATCAGCTCCGAGATTTTGATCTCAGAACAAGGATCTGTTGAATGCCCAACGGGTTCTCATCCTGTGAGCCGCTGTGGCGTTCTTGGTAACATTCCTGGAACAGTCAATTCCGCTTCGCTCTCAAAACGATACGATATTCTGAGATCACAATGCGGATCTGTTATTTAATTGGTGTTTTTACGGGAATTCCCGGTTTCGGGTCAAGATGAGGTTGCTCAGAGCCGACAAGACGTTCCCAAGACATGATTTTGAGTGGTTTTTTCGAATGGATCTGGATGTCTGATCAGATTCTGAGAGGGAAATCCCGTTCAACCGACTTTCTTCAGGACAACATATTGCCAGTCGCCGAAAATCAATCCCCGGAAACCCCTGAAGTCATCCTGTTTATAACAGGCAGACTGGCTGCGGAAGGTTTGCGTGGAATCGTTCAGAGACTGAGTGCAGAACAGGGGTTTGTTGGCCAGGTTCTGGAATTGCCAATCAATGTTGCGGCCTTGATGCACGAAAAATGGGTCTTGCAGAAACTGGAGGTCCCGGCAGGTATCTCGCAAATCGTGCTCCCGGGATGGTGTCAGGGTAATCTGGAGACTTTCGCTTCTCATTGGGGGGTAACTGTCATCCGTGGTCCCAAAGACATGCGAGACCTGCCGCAATGGTGGACAAGGCAGCAGCGGGAGCCGGTCGATCTGACCTCTTTCGACATTGAAATCATCGCAGAAATCAATGGAGCACCTGCCCTGGAGATCGAGGAGATCCTGCGAATTGCGGAGAGTTACCGGACCAGGGGAGCAGACCTGATTGATTATGGTTGTCTTCCGGGAGCTTCTGCCCAGCAGGTGGAACGCCATGTCCGGGCGCTGGTTGAAGCAGGGTTTCGAGTTTCGATCGACAGTTTTGATCGAGCGGAAGTGCAGGCAGCGGTTCGGGCCGGGGCCAGTCTGATCCTCAGTGCGAATTCCTCAAATGTCGACTGGATCTGCGAACTGGCAACCGAGTGCGTGGTAATCCCGGATGATTTTCAGGATCTGTCTACCTGGGATGGAACGCTTTCCAGGCTGGAATCTGTCGGGATTCCCTATCGACTCGATCCGATTCTGGAACCGATCGGATTCGGTTTTGCGGCATCGTTGCAGCGTTACTACACCACGCGCCAACGACATCCCTCCGCTCCCATGATGATGGGGACCGGAAATCTGACAGAGCTTTCCGAAGTGGATTCGGCGGGGGTCAATTTTCTGCTGACCGCAATCTGTCAGGAACTTCAAATCGGGAGTGTGCTCACCACTGATGTCATCAACTGGTGTCGGGAGTCAGTAAGGGAAATCGATCTGGCTCGCCGGATGGTCCATTACGCCATCTCAGAGAAAAAACTCCCCAAACATCTGGATGCAGGGTTGTTAACACTGCGAGACCCCCATGTGCATGGAATGAGTGATGCCGAACTGTTAGAACTGGCCAGTCGACTGAAAGATCCCAACTTTCGGATACTGCAGGGAGAGACCCAGCTGCATTTGATGAATCGGGATGGTCACTATTCCGGTAATGATCCATTTGAGTTGTTCAGACTGGCATCAGAACAGACACAGATCGATCCCGGACATGCGTTTTATCTGGGATATGAACTGGCAATGGCAGAACTGGCTCTCCAGTTAGGCAAGCAGTATCTGCAGGATGAACCGCTCTACTGGGGAGCATTCACAAGAACGGAATCGCATCACAGTCTGAGACCTCGTCATAAACAAAGCCAGACAGCTTCCGACCCATGAATATCCAACTTCCTTCTGATCATGCCCGGATTGAATCCCGGAGTGTTCCTGCCGGACACACTCCGCTGGGTGTGTTGCAGTCGCTGAGTATGGAGCGTTGGCCGGTGCTGCTGGAAAGTGCCCGGTATGATCCCAGCCGGGGACGCTACTCCATCTTCTCCTGCAATCCGGTAAAAACCTGGATACTCAACCAGAGTGACTATGGCAGCGACCCATTCCAGGAAATCCGCGAATACGCCCGGTTATGGGCCAGACCAGAATCGAAACAGACTGGCCCCTTTGCTTCCGGTTTTCTGGGACTGCTTGGTTACGAGCTGGGGGCCGCCTTTGAACGACTGCCTGTTCCTCCAGCGGATGAGTTTACCACTCCCGTCCTGGCTGTCGGCCTTTATTCCTGGTGCTGCCTCTGGGATCATCTGACGAACGAGATACATTTATTAAGGGATCGCTCTCTGGAAACGCTGGCCGATGACGATCACCCATTCGACTGGGAAACGATTGAATCAGAATTGTGTTCCATTGCTTTTGCCGATCAGAATGATCCTGCAGCCTCAAACACTCGTGGGAGTAACTGGTCATCACCCGCCGAACAGAAGAAATATGAGCAGGCGGTTAAGGCGGTCATGGACTATATCCGGGCAGGGGATATCTATCAGGCCAATCTGTCCCGAAAAATCGAATACGATTTTCCAGGGAGTGCTCTGGAACTTTATCAGCGGATACGGTTTCAGAATCCTTCACCGTACGCGACCTATTTCCAGCCGGAGGGATCGCCGGTGATCGTGAGCGCGAGTCCCGAACAGTTTTTATCGGTGACTGGGCGTGAGGTGCAGACACGGCCTATTAAGGGAACACGTCCGCGGTTGCCGGCTCGTGATCTGGATCTGCTGCAGCAGGAAGCATTGCGAACTTCCGAGAAAGACCGCGCCGAAAACACGATGATTGTGGATCTGTTGCGGAATGATCTGTCCCGGGTCTGTCAGCCCGGTACGGTACGAGTCCGAAAATGGTGTGAGCTCGAGTCATTCGAACTCGTCCATCATCTGGTTTCCGAAGTGGTCGGCCAACTGGCAGACGGACAGACAGTCTGGGATCTGCTGGCTGCTACGTTTCCCGGAGGCTCTATCACGGGAGCCCCCAAGATCCGCGCCATGGAGATCATTGCAGAACTGGAACAGCAGGCACGCGGTTGTTATTGCGGCTCAATGATTGCCGCTGATTTGAACGGGTCACTCCGCTCAAACATTCTGATCCGCACGCTTGCCTGGAAACCAGGTCGGGTTCAGGTCCCGGTTGGTGGAGGAATCGTTGCCGATTCCCATCCCGCATCGGAATATGCCGAGACCGTTCACAAGTCGGCTGGCCTGATTGTCAACTCAGGCCTCTGCGACCAGCCCAGTCCACTGCAGTGATTAATAAAGTGGCAGTGGATCCATTGGGGCCATAGCGGTTGTTGTATAGGCTGGGCCATAAATCGGTGTTCCGTAAGCGACTGGACCATTTCCAGGAACGCCCATGTTGACGCTCGCTCCGGTTGGGCTGTAGTAACCGCCAGCAGGAGCACCATAAACACCACCACCTGTTGGTGCTGAACAGCCGCAGCCACCACATCCGCCGTAGCCAGCATAACGGGAACGAAAGCATCCGACCGAAGAGACCAGAAGCAGGCAGGTAATCGTCAAAACGGTAAGACGGGGCATGGTGAACTTCCTTCTTGATGGGAGCCGGAACACACTCCTGTGTGATCCAACTGATTCAGGGTCGATTGATTCTGCCGGACACACCAGCAGAAACGGTGATGGGTTTGACGGCCGTCATACCGGATCCGGGCAGATCCTTCTGTGGGGAGCTTTGGTGAATCCTCTGTCAGAACGACAACCGATTCTTTGCTCCGCACAATGGCCGTCACGTGTGGCGGGAAAGTACGCGAACTGTTTCGTAACGGTCAACATAATTTTTTACAAACTGAAATCCGGTGATCACTTTGATTAAAGTTCCAGGTGGGATACTCGTTTGAGACTATAATTACAGGTGTTTTTGTGGATTTGGCCCGGTTGGTATTCTCGTTGTAATCGTTACAACACGCTCACTTTTTCCACTCTCTTGTGCGGCTTTCCGGCGTCCAGCCGCCAGATTCCTGTTCGTAACGTAGGTTTGAAGGTTCCTCGAACCAGTTCCGGCAGATTGCTGTGGACCGGTGGACTGCTCCGTTACGCGGGAGCTCATCCGGGAATGAAGGGAGCGGTTTTGTCCAGATGATGACACCGTCACCGGGAGCTCGCCTGAGCTTCACACTCTGTCTGTCAGAACCGCAGCAGAGTACAAAACAATGGGAACCAGACTGAGAGGATTCCCGCGATGACGGGCCTCGTAATGAATAATGGCAGACTCATGAACAAGCGAAAAAAGGACGAGCAGATCGACTGGTCTGAGATTCGCTTGCGATATCTTCCGGAGAATGCGGAAGATCTGCTTCCTGATGGCTGGAAACTGCCGATTCTGCCGCAATCTGTGACCAATTTTCTGCAACATGCCAACGAGCCCAACTACGATATCCGTGTCCTGACACGGATTCTTGAGCAGGATGGGAATCTGACCTGTGAGCTGCTCAAGCACGTCAACTCTTCAGCGTATGGAATGCGGCATAAGATCGCGACCGTTCGCAAAGCCCTGGTGACACTGGGAATTCGACGCTGCAAAATGCTGCTGTTGACCGCTGCCGTTCATGCCACCATCAAGAAATTCAACTCCCACCTGTTCGATCTGCATCAATTCTGGGCGGATAGCCTGGAGCGTGCCAAGTTTGCCCGGGAAGTGGCCCGTGTCTTGCGGGTTGATACCGAACTGGCTTACACCGGATCGATGCTGCAGGATTTCCTGATTCCCGTTCTGGCTCACAATTACGTCAAGAAATACGTCAACTACTGGAATGATCGCCAGAGTGCTGTTTGCGATCTGCCTGAATTTGAAATCTCCCAGTTTGGGGTAAGTCATGCCCAGGTTGGAGCGATCTGCCTGCGAAAATGGCATGTTCCCGATGAACTGGTTTGTGCGGTGCTTTGCCATCACATGAGTTATGAAGACCTGCAGTCACAGGGATTGGAGGATTCTCATCTCCATGCGGTTGCGGCTTCCTCGCTCATTCCCACTTCCATCATTCAGCATCGCAATCTGGCCATTCCTCTGTCCGAATGGGATCAGCAGGATAGCTCATTTGATCTGTTCCAGATTGCCGAACGGGTCGATCGGGATTATGCCACCGATGTTGATGCCGCTCCCAACCGGATTCAACTGGCACAGCGGATTGAAGATTGCCTGGCCAGCCATCTTTCGGCAGGTCTGCTGAGAGAGAATCTGATCAATCGCCAGTTTGGCAGCTTCGTGCTCGAAAAATGTATCGGAATCGGTTCCAGTGGATCTGTTTTCCGTGCCCGGCACACCATGATGAACCGCCCGGCAGCCGTCAAAGTGCTCAACAGCGAAGATCATTCGCCTGAGGATATCGCCCGCTTCGAACGCGAAGTCCAGATGACCAGTCGGCTGCAGCATCCGCATACGATTTCCATTTACGATTTCGGTCGGACTCCGGATGGGCTGTTCTACTACGCGATGGAATATATTGACGGCATCTCTCTGAAGCAGCTCGTCCAGCTGCATGGACCGCAACCGGAAAGTCGTGTCATTCATATCCTGCAGCAGATCTGCAGTGCACTGGAAGAAACACATCTGGCGGGCATGGTTCATCGGGATATCAAGCCGGAAAACGTATTGCTCTCCCTCCGCCCCCGCACGGGCGATCATGCCACGCTGCTTGACTTCGGCCTCGTGATCGATATGCAGGATCAGCAGAAGCAGAAAGGGCAGGGGATTGCCGGCACGCCGCTTTACCTGGCTCCCGAAGCAATCGATTCTCCCAATGAAAGCCGGACCGCCAGCGATCTGTATGCTATTGGAGCGGTCGGATATTACCTGGTCACGGGTCAGCCGCTCTACACCGGTAACAATGCGATCGACATCTGCCTGAAACAACTGACCGAAATCCCGCCCAGCCCTTCCGACCGGCTTGGCAGAGCGATTTCGCCAGACCTGGAAAACCTGTTGATGCGTTGCCTGCACAAGTCCCCCGCTCAACGCCCGGACTCCGCCCAGGTCCTCTCCCGCGAGCTGGCCAGCTGTGTCGATGCCCAGCAATGGTCCATGGACAAAGCCTGTGAATGGTGGCGGAAAAATGGCTCCGCCGAAACACAGGCCTGTGCCGACGAAGTCTGCCGCAGAACCGATGCCACTGTCATCATCGACATGGATTCCCTCTGCGAAGAAATCAACGCCAGTACCTGATTCGAGTTTCAACGCTGACTTGAATAATCGAGATACTGCCCCGGTAGGGCCGGTTTCCAACCAGCAAAAGTCCTCAAGCACTCCACAAGCCCGGATCCTCCACGCTTCAATAACCGGGGGCTTCCGCAAGCGGAGCGCTCCCGCCACCCGTCCAGCTGGCTGGAAGAGTGAAGATCAATCTGATCCAATCAGGGCCATCCGCTGCGCTCCTGACCCTGCCACCGGTCGTTGTACAAATGAAGCAATAGACAAGAACCAGCATGGAGATCAAGACAATGGATTGGCTTAATCCATGGTGGTCAACAGAAGACCAAGACGCAGAATTTCATGCTGGATTCAAGTGTGAACTTGAGGCGGAGGTTGGCCCCGATCATCCACTTCACGGAATTGAAACGAGACTCGTCGCCCGTGGGAATGGTGATGACGCTTTGTTTGAACTCCTGGATGGAACTGGACGTTTTGCTGTGGTGCACTTGACTTGGGCTCGTCATCCCGAGCCGTTGCCGTGGCCTGCAACAGAAATCTACAATTCACTTCAAGCATTCGTGAACCAACGGATGATTCCTGAGCACTCAGAACGGGAACCTTAGCCGGAACCAATTGCCCGACATCAATTCGGAGGCATTACAATCTGAGATGGATAGTTTGGATGGTCTCTCGCCCGCCGCTCACCTGTGCATGAACCGGTTTGGCCGGTAGAGTGTCCTGATCTGCTGATGTGGGCTGTTTGTCCACATCAAGTTACTCTCTATCAGATCCGACATTCAAAGTCTCTCTCATGCTGCTCACTATCTCGACCGAACATTTTCCGGCCAGTGATCTTGGTTTTCTACTCCATAAGCATCCGGACCGTTTCCAGAGTTTTGATCTGAGTTTCGGGCGGGCACATGTGTTTTATCCAGAGGTTTCCGAGCAGAAGTGCACGGCCTGTCTGCTGCTGGATGTGGATCCGGTTGAGATGGTTCGTGGTCGCCCGCGCGATCAGAATTTTCAACTGGGACAGTACGTCAACGATCGCCCTTACGTGGCCTCTTCCCTGTTCAGCGTGGCGCTCTCACAGGTTTTTCGCACTGCGCTGTGTGGCCGGTGCGATCGTCGACCCGAACTGGCAGCCACTCCTCTCCCGCTCACAGCCCGAATTGAAGTCTTGCCCGTCCGGGGCGGCGAAGGTTTCCTGCACCGCATCTTCGAGCCGCTCGGTTACCAGGTGGAAGTCATTCCTCATCCGCTGGATGATCAGTTTCCGGAATGGGGAGAAAGCCCTTACTTCACGGTCACTCTCAGCGGCACAAAACTGCTGTCAGAGCTGTTAACTCATCTGTATGTGCTCATTCCGGTTTTTGATAACGGAAAGCATTATTACATCGGCGAGGATGAGTTGGAGAAACTGCTCAACAAAGGGGGCAGCTGGCTGGCTTGCCATCCTGAGAAAGAACAGATCGCCCGCCGTTATCTGAAAAACCGCCCCAGCCTTTATCGTCAGGCTCTGGCTCGGCTGGAAGATCAGGAAACCGAAACCGAGGAAGAGAACTCTACTCCAGTTCAGCAGGAGGAAACTCTGGAAAGGTCTCTGAGTCTGCACGAACGTCGGCACGCTGCCGTTCTGGGCCAGCTGCTGGCCAGCGGAGCCCATTCTGTGCTGGATCTGGGCTGCGGAGAAGGAAAATTATTGCGAGACCTTCTCAAGGAGCGGCAATTTGAGAGGATCGTTGGGATGGACGTTTCGATCCGGACTCTGGAAATCGCCCAGAAACGATTGAAGCTCGACCAACTGCCCGACAGACAGGCAGAAAAAATCAAACTGATCCACGGCTCACTGATGTATCGGGACAAACGACTCGCAGGATTTGAGGCGGCGGCAGTTGTGGAAGTGATTGAACACCTCGATCCTCCCCGGCTCGCTTCCTTTGAGCGAGTCCTGTTCGAATTCGCCCGCCCTGAAACGATTGTGCTGACCACACCCAACTATGAATACAACGTGATGTGGCCTGCGTTACAAGCTGAACAGGGAACCGACGCTCCCCGCTCGCCTTACCTGTTTCGTCATTCCGATCATCGCTTCGAATGGACCCGCCAGGAATTCCAGGACTGGGCCAAGCGTATTACTGAAAAATACGGCTACGAAGTCCATTTTCTGCCAGTTGGAGAAGTCGATGAGGCAGTCGGCCCGCCTTCGCAGATGGGGGTGTTTCGAAGGATGAAAATGGGAAGGCCGAAGGATGAATGAATCTAATCCACAAGTTGATTTGAAACAGCGTACAAAGGAGTTTGCGTTACGCATCATCCGGCTGTATTCGGCGTTGCCGAAATCGACTGAGGCCCAGGTGATTGGTAAGCAATTACTTCGCTCTGGAACTTCGGTTGGAGCACACTATCGAGAAGCGACACGATCCCGTTCTACCGCTGAGTTTATCAGCAAAATCGAGGGCGGCCTTCAGGAACTGGAAGAAACTGTTTACTGGATTGAGTTACTGATCGAGTCTGAGATTGTTCCGGCAAGTCGCCTCATGGACCTGCAGCAGGAAGCTGACCAGTTAACGGCCATTCTGGTAACCTGCTCCAAGAACGCAAAGAAGAATAAACAATGACTCAGAATTCATCCTTCCAGTTTCAGCCTTTCTCTGCCGGCACGCAGGTTGTCATTCTTCGGG
>JAGQQT010000007.1 GCA_020426065.1 Planctomycetaceae bacterium
AAAAGGCATCAGCCGGAACAGCACATCAATCCGCTTGTCGAAATTTGAATCGACAAACAAAGCCACATGCTTTTCTTCATACTGTTTCCCCAGGTAGGGAAGCACATCTTCAATCCGTGCTTCCGCAATGGCCCGGGTTACTTTCTGAATCATGTCCCGGTACTGCAGTTCAGCGGCTGCCGGGGACAGCGGTTTGGAGTCATCTGGAGTATTCATCATTTGCTTTCCACAAATGGCCGCCCCTCAGATGCAGCCTCGGCGATGTCGTACATTTTGTGCAGTTCCCGACGCCATTCCTCTTCACCGGGGAATTCCGCATCCCGCTCGATAAAGACGGCATCGACTTTCCCCTCACCCAACTGCAGAGAATACTCGTACAACTCCCAGACATCATCTGGAATCGGCTGTGAGTGAGTATCGAAGTAGAGCTTCTGTTCGTCATCGTAATAGCCACCGGCCAGATGCATCTGAACCTTCGTGGCGTGCGGCATCACTTCAGCGACAAATGCTTTCGGATCAAAGCCGAAGTTGCGAGCGTTGGCATAGACATTGGTGACATCCAGCAGCCAGCCACAGCCGGTTCGCTCAAACAGCTTGATCAGGAACTCCGGTTCAGACATTGTTCCCTGCAATTGAAACAGGTAGGCAATGGTTTCAATGAAAAACGGAAACGGATCCAGGAACTTCTGAACAAGATCGATATTTTTACTGACCACATCCAGAGCAGCCGGAGTGAGGGGAACCGGAGCGAAGTGCCCCATTTCCACACCATCGTCACCATCACGGGTGAAGCCGAGGTGATCGCTCACCGCCGCGGCATTGTTTTCCAGAGCGACCTGCTTGAGTGTTTCCAGATAGATTCCACCGGGAGGATCAGGGCTTCCGACGGAAAGCTTCAAAGCATGGACAGCCACGTAATCGATGTCATCGCCACCGATGAAGTTTTTGGTCCAGAGCGGCAAATCGGCATGCTCGAAGGTAATCTCGGCGGCATTTAATTTGGGATCGGACAGGATAAATCGGTTTTCCCGACGAACAGCATACCCAATGGCAGGCATCATGACTGAATCTCGCTTTTGCTGAGGCGATCTCTCGCAGGTGTTTTCGGATCAAACAGACTCAACGCTCAGAACGCAGAAAAATGCCTGCGCAGGTGCTGACCTGAACTTCATGATCGATATGTATTATGAAAGCCAACCTCACAAAAATGCAAATCCAGCAGTCTGGAACGCTCGATCCAGACAACTTTGGCTCCGCAAGGCGGCTTTCTACCCTGCTAAACGGAACTGGTTCAGTCGGGGGGACATGGGAAAACCCGAAACAGCACAACCAGATCCGAAAAGCTTGTCCTCTGAAAGCCAGGATCACACGTGCCTGTCAGGTGCGGACACGATAACCCTTGGCCTGGAGCAGAGTCTGGAGACGGGCAACATGATCTCCCTGGATTTCGAGCTCTGCCCCCTCCATTTTTCCACCCGCTCCGCAATGGGTTTTGAGATCTGTCAGCAGTTCCCGATTCACTTCCGGCTCATCAGCCAGACCGGAAACCACGCTGACCAGCTTTCCCTTCTTCCGCTTTTCCTTTGAAATGGTGAGTGTGAGCGATCCGGGAGGAATTCGCTTTACGGGCTCAGGCGGACAGGTGCATTCTGTTTCAGGTCGATCACACCGCTCACAATGCGGCGGGCGATCAAACGGGGTGCCTGCAAACATTCCCATGTTGAACTCGACTTTCGCAATCAATCATCAAATCAGGTCGCCGCAGATTCAGGCTTGCCCCAGTTCGCCTTCGAGGGTACGAATCTCATCCCGCAAGCGGGCCGCCTCTTCGTAATCTTCCTGATCGATCGCCACGGACAGTTCCCTTCGGAGCTGGATCAACTTGAGTTGATTTTCGTTGGTCATGGGTGCTCGCCGAGGAACCTTCCCCGTGTGCTGGGTGGCATTATGGATGTTTGTCAGCAGCGGAACCAGCCGCTCTCGAAATGCCTCGTAATCGTATGGGCAGCCAAAACGTCCACGCTCCCGGAACTCCCGATAGGTAATGCCGCAGTTTGGACAGACCAGCTCCTCGTCCTGTTGACGACGCTCATCCATTTCCGATTCAGGGAGCAATGATTCGATGAACGATTCTGTCGACTCTTCGTTATCCGGTTTCTGCATGTAGTCGTGGAAATGGGTTTCACATAAATGCAGTTCATTCACATCCCCGTTCTTTAACAGGGTTACGTGATACACAGCCGGTTTGGAACAGACAGAACAGGGCTTCATCGTTTTACTCTCTTCACCAGAACACTGCAGGCACATCAGGTTCGATTTGCCGTTGCACGCTCAATGATACGCTCGATCCAAGATTATAGGAATATCACGAGCAGCCCGCACCTGTGAGTCTGATCTGAGCCCTGATTACTGCATCTTTTGGAGCAGTAGACGGAGATAACTGCGGCGTTCCACAGTCGGTCCCAGCTGCAGTTGTTCTGCGAGGGCGAGGACACGGGAGCGGACCAGATCAAAGGTTTCCGGTGTGGCGGTGGCTTCAATTTCCGCAAAAATCCCGAGATCCGCCACGGTATCGATCACTACTTCAAATTCCTGACCGCCGGTTTCCAGTTCAAAAATCTGCCTTACTTTGGACACCCTGTAAACAGGCTGAAATCCCAGATGCTGCAGGATCTGCTCAAACTGAACGGCGGCCTCTCTGCCCGGCTCCAGTCCAATCTCGTATTCCTGACGGGACTTGGTCTCCATGTCCAGCAGCGGCCCTTTGTAGGTGATCCGATTCTGATCACCATTTCGCCGTATCCGAAACGCTTCGTCCGTGCTGGCAAAATCCCGCTGGGGATGCCCGAAGTAAAGATCTTCCTGCGCCACCTCAGTATGAAACCTGGCTCCCAAGCTGAGAAGTTTTTCCCGAAAAACTTCGGGATGTTCGAGTGGATATTTGACTTCAACTTCGTATTTCATAATCACCAGTTTCAAATGTTGACGGATTTCCCAGTCAGCCTTTACTGAGAGTGCCGGCAATCTTTCGGAGGTATTCCCAGGTATAAAGTCCAGTCTGATGGCGATCACTCCAGCTGATTTTCACCGCGTAATTACCGACCAGCTCCATCCCTTCCGGACGGACATCTTCCGCCGCATCACTGACGCCAAACGTCCGTTCGCCTGTCAGTTCATTCACACAGACTGCACATGGACAAAGCCCCCGCAGTAACCGGAACGGGATTTCCTGAACTTCGATGGCAGACCAGGTCAGACGGAGTGTGCCCCGATTCCAGTCTGCCTGAATTTGATCTGGTCCGTGCATCAGTTCCCCCAGCATGCCAGAAAAAAGCGAGATGATCTCAAAGTCAGGCGGAATGACAAGTGACTCAATCCTTCCCGCGATGCAGAACTTTTTCCCAGTATTTCTGGAAGTTGAATTTGGGGCTGTTTTCGAAGTCATGACACTTGTTGCAGACCTGCTTTTCAGCCGTGACCAGATTCACCTTGATGGCTTCGCGAGCCGCGACGACTTCGGGAGTACTCTGACGGTCCTCTTTGAACTTCAACTCCAGTTCAGTGTGATGACTTCCCGGGCCGTGGCAATTCTCACAACCTTGCCCTGCCAGATGCGGTGTCTGTTCGAGAGAAATGAAACCACCTTCATAGCGGAACACATCCTGAGCGTTCCAGCCTACCGTATGGCAGCACAGACATTCCGGATCATGAATTCGCGAAATCCAGGGAACTTCCTGATACCCTTCCCGCCCCGAAACCAGCGTTTCAGTGGCATGTCCATGCTTGCTGGATTTCCATTTTTCATAAGCTTTCGTGTGACAGGTGCCACACTTCTCCGCTCCAACAAATGTCTGCCCGGAAGGATGCGGAGCGGCGGGTTCCGTTCCAACAATATCCTGCTGCTGCAACAGATCCTGATACACCTGCATGAACTCTTCCATGGCTGGTGTGCGGCGAAAGCGTTCCTTGTCCAGGTCGACCAGTTCAAAGCGGAATTTCTTGCCCTCTTCAGGATAATACCCGAGCACGCCCGCATACTTTCCTTTACGTCCCACTTCGAGGACCAGAGTTGTCCCGACCTGCTCTGGCAGGCCGTTGGGGTCTTCCGGTCCACCGGCAGAAACACAGACCTGAAACTCAGGGACGGCTTTGACCAGAGATTCCACTTCACTGGCAGATCCCTGAGCCAGCAAGAGCAGAAAGTCGCACTGCTCCTGCTGAAGAGCAGCCAGTGCTTCTTTCACACTGGCAACGGGATCGGCAAAGGTCACCAGAGCAGAGGCATCCCCACCTTCTGGCAGCAGTTTCCTGGAGAATGATTCTCCCAGAAAACCGGTGACCCCCACTTTCACGCCATTCGCTTCAATCACTCGATAAGCAGCGGGAGAGCCCAGGTCTTTCGTGCCGTAGAAGTAGACATTCGAGGTGACAAACGGCAGCACAGTTTCTGCACTGGTGGAGTTTGGCACCTTTGAATAGAGATGGTCGATCGATAACTGAAGATCTGAGGGACCAAGACTGAGTGTCTGGTAGCCCATTGTTGTCAGGGCATCATACATCACATCATATTTGATGCGGTCCTGGGTCCGGCTCCGTTTCACCAGATCTCCCAGTTCAATCCCGACAACTTCCCAGCCTTTGTCCTCACGCAGCTGGCGAAACAGGTCCGCACGGCGGGATATGCCTCCAGACTGAGTTTCGGAGCAACCACAGGGTTCCATATACCCGTGCTGCTCCCCAGTCAGAATCAGGGAGAGAGCTGGTCGGGTCCAGTCTTGCACGATTTCCCGATTGGCATTTTCAACTACGGGTGATTTGGCAATATCCTTGCCGGATTTGCCGGTTTCCGACGAGTTCTCTTTGTTATCAGAACCCAGACACCCCACCAGGAGGAGAGGGAAAGTCAATACCAGCAAATAGACGGGAACGATTCCTGAGCGGTAATTTCGCATCGAACTCCATTCTTTCGAATTAACCACGACTGACACTCGGATTCCTGAGCGCCAACAATATCGGATCATTGAACTTATGACAATTCGAGTTCCCGAATCAGACCAGTCTAATAGGTGAGGACCTGAACCTTGAAAATGATCTTGCTTAACTCAGGATGATTTGTAGTCACTTCGATGATTCCCGGATTCGCCTCCCCCAGGGCAACGGAAGCGGCATTGGGTGGTACTCCCAGTTTGATGACATATCGCTCCCGGTTTTCAGCAGTGAAATTCTCGTCCCGGGTCATGGAGAACGAGAGGATATCAGGGTCGGCTTTGATTTCTTTGATTTCCAGTGGCCCGTTCATGTTATCCCGCAGAAACATCGACAACTGAACTTCACGACCTTCATCCCGGCGAATGCGTCCCAGGTTCATTTTCATTTCCCGGGCCTGCCAGCCTGCCGGACCTATCACCTGAATGGAACCTGCGCGATAACCATTGATCTGGAAGGTGAGGTCCTGTTCTTCAGTTTCCCGGTACTTCAACTTCAGGTTGATACTGGCTTCAAACTGGCCAATAGGAATACCGGAGGAGATTTCACCTCGAATGTCATAACCGGATTTCAATTCTTCCTGGGCCAGTTTCTCAGGCGACATTTTCTCGCAGGAGACTTTTACCAGGGGATGTACCGAACTGACATCGACCACTTCAAACTGATCCAGAATGGTTGAAGTAATTGTTCCACTGAATGGAGTCGATTCATCAAATTTCAGTTCGCCCAGATTCCAGACGCCGACTGGCAGAATTTCAAAAGTCGCATCCACGATCCCCGTCACAGTGAGCGAGATCTCCTTGTTCTCCGCATCATTGGTTTTGATGTAGGCGGCCTGACTGAATTTGTCATCCTGAACTTTTCCAACCCACTCCAGGGTGATGATGGTCGACTCTCCGGGTGGAACTTCCCGTTCCTCAAAATCGGCCATCGTGCATTTGCAGGTGGAACGGTCCTTGACCAGCACAAGCTCGCCTTCGCCATCGTTTCGAATCACAAAGTCGTGCCGCAAGGTCTGACCGACTTCCATCGTACCGAAGTCATGGACCGGTTTCTCGATAACCACCTTCGGTTGCGGTCCTTCCTGATTGATTTTGATTTCCCGCTTCGCCTCACCTTCCGCCACTTTCAGATTGTCCTGACATCCTGGTACCAGCAGCATCAGCCCCAGCAGCATCAGCCCCAAACCGAGCGGGTGCCGGAACGGAACAGACAAACTTTTCGTGAACGTATTCATGATCAGACGTGGCTTCTATGAACAAAAATCAACATCAGCAATTTTGCAGAAAAGGTCAGTCTAGTCGCTTTTTCTGATCGAACCAACTGTGTCCTGTGAATCCATCAGACCAGGGACATCGAACCTCCAAAACCCCTTCACATTCGCCCTGTCTCTGGACGCAACGGAAGCATGGGCCAGGCAATCCGTCCTATTGTTCAATACGGATTTCTTGAGATTCTGTTGGCAATTCCGCTGAATTCCCGGCAAGTTTCTCCAGAATCCGGCGATCTGCCTCGAGCAGCCAACGGTCCGAGTGCCCGGCTGCCCGGTTGATCTGTTCCAGTTCCAGACCTTTGCGGGCGGCAGTTGCCGCTTCCGGGGCATTCCCCTGCTGTTCCAGGATTTGAGCGGCAACCACGTACAGGTTCACCGCTGTGGGAGCCAGTTCGATGGCGATCGAGATGTGATACGCCGCCGCCTGTAAATCTCCCGCAGCTTCACTCAGCATGGCTTTCCGCCGTTTGATCCGGGCAGCGGAAGAATGCAGCCGATAACTGTACGGATCCCGCTGAATGGCTTCAGTCTCGAATTCATATGCCTTTTCAAGCAAAGCCTGCGAAGACTGCCCCCCCCCTTCCCGCTCCAGTAATCCGGCCATCTGAATCCAGGGTTCCGCATTCCAGCTGTCCACTTCTGCCCACTCATTCAACAGATTGAGCGAGCGATCCAGTGAGCGTGAGGAAGTCAGACGGGCCGTGGCAGCGGACTCGGCCAGTCGAGGCTGAACTCCTCCCCGAATGGTAACTAGCAACAACACAAAGGCTACAGCTGCCGCAATCCGGTAAGTCATGCGGTGCGTCACGACTGCTCTTTCCTGAACCGCCAGATTTCCCACGGAAAGCAGCAGCAGCAACTGCACGATCAATGGCATGGCAAAACCACCCGCCGCCTGCAGATGGATCATGAGCACAGCCGCAGCAGACATGAGCAGCGTTTTCTGCAGAGAAATCTCTGAGGTGAGTACCACCCACAACACAGCGGCCCCACCAGCCAGGCAACTCCAGATGAAGACCTCTTCCAGGAAGCGAGCCGTTTCGGGTGGCGCCAAAAGATTGGCAATGATCACAGAGCAAACCGCCGCAATCCCTGCCTGACGCTTCGAGATCGACTCGGACAGGATCTCCGGCTTCTGTTTCTCACTCTGAAAGATCATCCGGTAGAGGAACAGACCACACACAGCCAGCCAGACAATCAGATTCAGAATTCCCCCTGTTGACCAGGCTTCCAGCCAGAACTGATGTGGATCCAGGATCTCCTCACTCGACTGCGGCAATTGATCCCCGACATAGAATTGTCGAAAGTTCCCCGGCCCGGTTCCAAGCCAGAAATGATCCTGCAGCATCGCCCAGGTGGCCTGCCAGTATTCCAGCCGGTAGCGGACCGAAAGATTGGATTCCGAAAAGACCTCCACATCGATTCCACCAGTCAGACAGGCCAGCAGCAGCAACAGCCCCGCGCCCCCAGCCAGTCCCGCTCCTCCCAGCAGCACATCACGCCCTCGAGCATGAGAACTGGCCCACTGCAGAGAAAAGAACAACAGGACTCCAGCAATCAGGGCCAGTAAAGCCGTTCGACTTTTTGTCAGCAGCAGACAATAGAAGATCAGGACGGCCATCCCGACCAACAGAATCGTTTTCCAGAATGCCTTGGTCTGCACTGCCTGCCAGCGGAACACAATGATGCCGATCAGCAGAAGGGTAATGCAGCTCAGATATCCCCCCAGAGTGTTGGCCAGGGCAAAAAAACCAAACGGTTCCCGGCTGTCCCGCAGTCGCTGCAGAAACATCCGCAACGAACGGGTATCCAGAGGAACTCCCAGTTCAGTTAACCGACGTTCCAGTTCACTTTTCTGCCGCAGCTGGGTCTCAGAAAGCCCCGACTCAGCTGTGCCGTTTCCGATTTGAATCAGGCTTTCATACTGCTCAACCAGAGGAGAGATCTCGGCCGAGGTTTGTGGATAAAAGACCCGGTTCTGCCAGACTCCCATGCCACCTGCAGTCAGTCCGCCCGCAATCAATAAGGCGAGCGGCAATCCCCAGCCAAAGCGGGGCAGCCAGCGACGAAAAAGCAAAATCACGCTGCCGGTCATCAACCAGCCCAGCACATGATACACCCCTGTCTGCAGATCTCCGCCAGACAGAAAACGTCCCGTCCAGCCCAGCAGAGGCAGCCCGCTCAGCAAAACCAGGAGCAGGTCAATTTCATCAAAGGCGATCCGTTCGTTTTCATTGCCGAATTTCAACCTGAAAGCTGCCCACAGTGCCAGTAACGCAAACCAGGCCGTCTGAATCAGCACCAGATTTCCCATCCCGAGCCCTTCGGGTGGAACAAACAGCTGACTGAAGACGATGATGTTTCCTGCAGTCCAGAAAGCCAGATCGATCCTGCTCTTTCGTGAGGGAAGCGGAGCTGCCTGTGGAACCTGAGCCGAATCAGGAACCTGAACTTCTGGGGCTTCTGGCTGAAGAACCTGCTTTGGTTTCCGCTTGGCCATTACTCGTCCATCCTGCGAACAATCATCACTTCGCTTCTTCCCGTTGCCGAGCTGCCCGCCGCCCCGCCGTTTCCAGGATGGAAATCATCAACAGCACACATATCACAAGCACAATCACGGTCCAGGCCGAACCCCAGCCCGGTAGTCGATAAAGCAGCAAACCTGCCAGTCCCGTTGTAATGGTACACAGATAGATCGTCAGCACGGCATTTTTTCGCGAAAGTCCCAGATCCACCAGGCGATGAGAAAAATGATTCTTGTCGGCGTGAAAGGGACTTAATCCCCGTTTGATCCGGATTGTCATGACAGACAGGAAGTCGTACAACGGAACAGCCAGCACACACAACGGGGCCAGCATCACATGGGTATCGGCACTGGATTTGACATCGTAAAACGTTCCCAGAATCGTCAGACAGCCGAGCATCAGCCCCAGAAAAGTGCTGCCGGCATCCCCCATGAAAATCCGGGCGGGGGACCAGTTCCAGACCAGAAACCCACTGCAGGCTCCGGCGATCACCAGCAGCATCCCGGCAACCAGCCAGCGAGGTTCTGAAGTTTGTGTCAACATCACAATCGCGAACAGGATGGATGAGATGAGAGTAATGCCGGAGGTCAGACCATCCATGTTATCCAGGAAATTCAGTGAGTTGATCAGCAGGACCAGCCAGAATACCGTGAGTGTCCAGCTGATGATCGGGGGAATGTCGAACATCGTTGCCCGGATATCCGCAGCGATAACGGCCATGGCCACCAGAAACTGGATGATCAGACGAAACCGCCAGGAAACCGGACGAACATCATCGACCAGTCCCACGATGCTCAATATCAATCCCGCAGTGAGCAGACCCCACATCTGCGGTGCCCGGTACAACACGCCATCCAGATGAACATTCAGATCCGCTGGCAGAAGAGAAGCGGGGAGCAGATTCTGACCAATGGCCCACACCAGACCATGAGCCATACCGAGCGTGAGCACCACACCCAGCACAATGCCCAGTCCCCCGCCCAATGGAGTGGGATTGGTATGGGATTTTCGGGCGGCGGGCTGATCAATCAACCCCAGTTGAGGCGCCCAGGAAATCATGAGACGGGTCACAACCAGACTGATCAGAAACGACGGCAACATGCAGCCAATCGCAAACCACAACATTCCCAAGGCCTGCTCCGATCACTCCGCAATGATGCCGTCTGTTTTCTCAAATCAATGAATTACAGGTCAGGATGCTTTTTTCTTGCCTGCATTCGGTTTCTGGGCAGGGGGATTATTCTTGTAGACCGGATTCTTGGGCACCGAACCCCGGTCATCAGGGACTTCCAGTTCTTCCGCCAGACGATCCAGCTCGTACTTCAGCAGCTTCTGGACTTCCTCGTACTCGGGCTGATCATATACGCTCTGCATTTCGTGAGGATCTTTTTCCAGATCATACAGTTCGTATTCACCCAGATTATAAAAGTCGATCAGCTTGTAACGGTCCGTTCTCACACCCCGGTGCCGACGTACCATATGAGGGGTCCGGCTGTTTGCTTCGAATTCGTAATAGTGATAGTAGTGTGACTTCCGCCAGTCCTCTGGGATCTCCCCGTCAAACAGTGGAGTCAGGCTGGCTCCCTGCATGGCCCTCGGCTGGTCTAGCCCGGCGACATCGATGAACGTTTCGGCGAAGTCGACATTGGACACCAGTGCCTTGGAAACTGTTCCCGGCTGAATTTTCCCAGGCCAACGCACCATCAGTGGTTGACGATAAGACTCTTCGTACATGAACCGTTTGTCGAACCAGCCATGATCTCCCAGGTAAAAACCCTGATCTGAGGAGTAAACCACAATCGTGTTCTCAGCCAGGCCCGCTTCGTCCAGGTAGTCCAGCACGCGCCCGATGTTGTCGTCGACGGCGGCGACGCAGCGGAGGTAGTCCTTGATGTAACGCTGATACTTCCACCGAACCAGATCCTTCCCCTGCAGGTTTGCTTTCCGGAAGGCTTCGTTTTTCGGTTCGTAAGCCGCATTCCAGACTTTGAGCTGCTCTTCATTCAGGAACGGAGGAGGAACCAGTTTCAGGTCGCGATCGGTCATGGTCTTTTCGATCGTCATGTCCTGCGTATGAGCAGCGGTGCCGCGTCCTTCGTAGTCATCAAACAGGTTGACCGGTTCGGGAATCTCGACATCATCATACATCGTCAGGTATTTCGGTCCCGGACACCATTCCCGGTGTGGTGCCTTGTGCTGATACATCAGCATGAACGGTTTGTCCGACTTGCGACCTTCCTTAAGCCAGTCCAGGGCGAGGTCGGTAATGATGTCGGTGGTATAGCCAGTGTAGTTGATTTTCTTGCGGTCACCGTTGCCATGATCATCCCGCAGCATGGTTGGGTTGTAATAGGGACCCTGTCCGACCAGAACCTCGGAGTAACTGAACCCGGTCGGTTCCTGATGTTCTCCCAGATGCCATTTCCCGATCACGGCGGTTTCGTATCCCACCATCTGCAGCATCTTGGGGAAAGTCAGCTGATTTCCATCGAAACGGTTTCCGTTTCTCAGAAACCCGTTTTTATGGCTGTACTTGCCGGTCAGAATGACTGCCCGCGAAGGCCCGCAGATCCCGTTGGTACAAAAGCAGTTATCAAACCGGATTCCCTCATTCCCAATGCGGTCGAGGTTGGGAGTCTTGTTGATTTTCGAATCGTAGCAGCTGATTGCATGAGCGGCGTGGTCATCCGTAAAAATGAACAGGATGTTGGGCTGCTCCGCTCCCGATACATCTGCCACAAAACTGAGCAGGAACAGACCAACAAATGCAAAAATGACATGCATAGCGCGTCCTCGGGAAGAAGATTTCAAGAAATGGACCACCCTGACTCAGGCGGTCAGACAGGATTGTCTAGGTATCTGATGATGGCAGTCCCGGTACGGAATCTCAAGTGAGCCCGCTCAAATCACTGCAATTCCCGAGATTTTCTCTCCGAGATGAATCGGGAATCGGGGCATGTCCACCTCCCTTCAGCCAGCCAGGGATGACTTCTCAGTCCGAAATCCCCAGATTTTTTCCTACTGGCGCGGATTCTGCTCTGAACCTGAAACGTGCTCAGTCTGTCACTCTTAAAAGATTGAGGAACAATAGCCGAAACGAAGGATGAATCATGATTACTGAGATGACAAAATGCGATCCGGTTCTGACCCGGGATCAGGTGGCCATACTTCCCGACTCTCTGATTGAGAGCATGAGCGAAGTTGAACTGATCCATGTCATCACCCTGGGGAAAATCCCCTTTATTGATGAAAGTCGTCTGGGCGGACACGACCAGATCATCCTGCGCAGACTTGCCTACCTGGCTCGACAGACCTGCCAGCAAAGCACCTGATTCACCCATATAATGCAAGGCAACGGGCGGTCTCTCGGAAACGATCTGAGTCCGCCCTGCTTTATGTCTGCTGCTGGTATCTGAGCAACCAGCTTGCCTGTTCAGCCTCCACGCTGACTCCTCCCCGCTCAGGCTTTCCGGCCAAAACACATCAGAGTGATATCATCGTTCTGAGGCCGGCCATCTGCATGACGCTTCACATCAGCCAGCACAATTTTGCCGAGTTGAGCCGCATCAGCCGGGGCTTTCGAGACAACATCTTTCAGGTGTTCGATTCCGTACAGGTCATTATTGAAGTTCATCGCCTCGCTGACACCATCCGTATAGATGGTGACAAACTCACCCGGTGCAATTTCGCGTGAAACAACCTCATAGGGATAGTCCTCCATCACGCCAATCGGCAATCCCACCGAATCATCGTTGAACTCTTCAATGCTGCCATCGGCCAGTCGGAACATGGGAGACATGTGTCCGGCGTTGACAACTGAGATGCTGTTTTTCGAAATGTCGAGCAGAATCAGCACAAAGGTCACGAAACGGCCTTCCACCGCTTTCGCACACATGTGGTTATTGATTTCCTCGGTCGCTTTGCCCACATCGTCCACAAACGCCATCGTGCTGCGTACTACGCTCGAAAGTCGTGACATGACCAGGGCAGCAGGAACTCCCTTTCCGGCAACATCGCCAAAGGCCAGGCAGATTCGATTGTCATCAATCTGAATGATGTCGTAATAATCTCCCCCTACCTCCTGGGCAGATTCATAGGAGGCGAAGAACTCATAGCCGGATACTTCAGGAAAAGATTCTGGCAGCAGGGCGTGCTGAACGTTGCGGGCAATCCGCATCTCGCTGTCCTGCTTCTGTTTCTGGGTGTACGTTTCAACCAGTTTGGCTGATTCATAGGAAAGCGCGGCCTGCCCGGCAACCGCCAGTAACAGATCAAGGTCTTCCTGGCGGAACTGACTGATCGGGTTCTGGGTATCGATGTTGATGATGCCAGTCGGCTCTCCGGACAGATCCAGCATCGGCACACACATCATCGAGCGGATTGTCAGATTGGAAATCGATTCGCTGGCTTCGAACCGGGAATCAGTTGCCGCATCGGCAGACAGGATCCCTTTCCGTTCATCCAGCACCGCATTGATAATGGTCCGGCTCAGTTTCACCGAATCATCACTTCCCTGTTGACGATGCTTGATCGCTCGCGGAACCATCTGACCGGATTCCGGATTCTTCAGCAGAATACATCCCCGGTCCGCATGTGGGAAAATACTGAAGAGAGTATCGAGAATTTTGGGCAGCAGACTTTCCAGATCCACTGTTCCGGCCAGTGCCCGACTGATTTCAATCACGGCTTTCAGTTTGGCTTCAGGACGAACATCCAGCAGACCGAAACCGGACGTGTTATCCACCGTCCCCATGATCGTCCCGGAGTCATCTTCACCTGCCAGCTCAACACCAAATTCTCCTCCGCCGAATGTCTTGGCTTCCGGTTCGGTCTTGCTGTGGGCATCATCTTCAAATCGCACGAGAATCGGGCCGAGTTTCAGTCGATCCCCATGAGCCAGCGGGGAAGTCCCCTCGAGCTTCTTGCCATTCAGAAAGGTGCCGTTTCCGCTCCCCAGATCTTCGATTTTGATCTTGGATCCTTCCCGGAATACCCGCGCATGTTTTCGGGAAACCATATTGGAATCCAGCTGCAGGTCGCACTCTGGCAATCGACCAATCACCACATCGGTCTGGGGGAGTTCAAAGGAATTCGCTTTTCCGCCCTGAAGTATGACAAGCTTAGGCATAATGAAATCCCATCAGGATTGGATTCAATAAAAGTCTGCCAGGAGTCCCGTTCTGTCCCTATTTGAGGGGCCGCCGTCCGGAAGGAGTTGATGGACAACCTGTTGTGCCATCTTAGCCACTCTCCGGGGAACTGTCCAAACGGAGTGAAGATTTCCGGTATGAATCGCAATTTGCTGGAAAATCAGAGGCAGAATCAGGAAAAGAACTTCCCTCACCGGCTGCGATAAACCTCCCAAAGGGAGCAAAAGTTGCCTGAAAGATACCTGAATGAAGAAAACCCGGAAAAGGAAATGGACCCTGGCTGATGACAGTCAGAGTCCATGAAACAGTTTCATTTCAATCAGCGGCGAGAAGTAGCAGTTACGATTTCAGGAAGAGGAAGGTCGTTGCCAGGAAAATGGGAACCAGAACCAGCACGCTGTAAATCATGTAACCGAAAAAGCTCGGCATGCGGATGTTGTTCTTTTCCGCAATCGCCTTGACCATGAAGTTCGGGCCGTTGCCGATATAAGTCATCGCTCCCATGAACACGGCCCCCAGGCTGATCGCCACCAGGAAGACTTCGGAAACGCCTGCAATGGTTTGCCCAACCGGTTCCATCGTTTTCGCGGTTTCAAAGAACACAACGTAAGTGGGAGCATTATCGAGGAAGCTGGAAAGAGTTCCGGTCCCCCAGAAAAACTTGGCGGGGGAGTCAAATCCGAGTGTTTTTCCGTAGACATTCAGAATCTGGACCGGAGCCTGCATGCAGATGAAGATGCCGGAAAACAGAGCGGCCACTTCCACAATTGCGTCGTAATTGAAGGAGTTCTTCAGTCGGATACCTGCGGTTGTGGTGACCAGGGAGGCGAGTGTGATGAGCAACATCAGCATTTCGCGGAAGTAGAGCGGAGCATGCCAGGTCGTGCCCGGGAATGGTTTGGAAGGATCGAGTGTGGCAACACAGCCGACAATCCCCAGCAGCCAGACCAGGTTGAGCTTGCCGAACATCGAGATCAGAGAACCACTGGACTCGGCGACTTCAAACGCCTCCGGCTTTTCCTTTTTGGACAACTTCATGTCATACAGCAGGTAAACGATCATGATGGTTGCATTGGTAAACAACCACTCTGGCCACAGACGAAGCGTCCAGAAGAAATCGACACCGCGCAGGAATCCCAGAAACAGGGGAGGGTCACCAATCGGAAGCAGGCAGCCACCCGTGTTACAGACCGCAAAAATAAAGAACACAACTGTGTGTGCCACGTATTCCCGTTTAGCATTAGCTGCCAGCAGAGGCCGAATCAGCAACATCGCCGCTCCGGTTGTCCCGACAAAACTGGCCAGCATTGCACCCAGGCCAATGATGCATGTATTCACGTGAGCCCGACCGGCAATCCGGGTTTCGATCGCAATCCCGCCCGTAATTACATACAGACTGAACAGCAACGTAATAAAGGGAATGTATTCCCCCATAATGGCATTCTTGAGCACTGTGACAGCAGCCGGAATCCCCGGATCCGAATGCCCGTGAGACAGGTGATCGTGAACACCATCACCAAAGACAAATGCGTAATAACCAAGTGTGATCAGCCCCAGAACCGAGGCGACCAGAAACCGGTTAGAGTTCTTTTCCCACCAGTGCTCTGTTTTGTGAAACAGGGGAAGCACGGCAATGCATAGCAGCAGTACCACAAACGGGAGCACGCTATACCAGGCTGGCACGCTGACTGAATGAGCTTCGTGCTCCGCATGGTCTGCGTGTTCTTCAGCTCCGTGAGCTTCGTGTTCATGGTCGCCGTGGTCTTTGTCTGCGTCATCTGCATGTTCGTGGTCGGCATGCTCAGCATCATGATGTTCTTCAGCATGATCCGCGTCATCATGAGCCTGCTCGTGATGCGAATCTTCATGAGCGGGAGTTTCGTGGTGAGACCCCGTCCCTGACGCATTCACACCAACGAAAGCCCCCAGCGCCAGCACCATCAGCAGTACGGTGAGGATTCCTTTTTTCTTCTGGGACTGCTGTGATGACAACGTGTTATGCGATTGCTCCATCTCGCGACCTCAGGTGCTTTCACCTAAAACTGCCCGGAGCAGGTCCGGGGCGAACTCCTGTTTCATACAGATCTCTGACAGTACAGCCAACATTGACTCGTCAGACGATTACAAAAGTGACGAATCATCGACGATCTGACGAATCCGTCAAGCGATCGTCGAGAGATTGTCAGGAATAAACCCCTTAAGCTGGGATGAATTCCGCCGGAACCGTCTCACGGAGATACTGCTCATACAATTCCTGGCACCGTTCAGCTGAGAACAGATTGTTGGCAACCATCGAATTCATCACCCGATCAGGTGGTTCAATCTGCCAGGACAGGATCAGATACAACTGATCATTCGTCAGAAAACCGTGTTCAACTGCCAGATCTCCGAACCGTCGGTACTGATTTTCCGACTGGATTTCCACCAGGTTATCCACTTCCGCTGTTTTCAGAATCTTGTGATGGACTGCCAGCAGTCCCAGGCAACGCTGATCGGGTGGAACCTGGAGCAGAATCCGGGAAATCGTGGGGATATCCAGGATTTCTTTAGTCACCAGCCAGCGGCTGAATTTGTTCTGGTTGACAGCCTTCAGCAACTGCCGGTCGGCTGGATCCATCAGATTGCGGTGGCAAACCCGGTTCCGTCCCGACTCTTTCGCCTCGTAAAGTGCTTCATCGGCTTTGAGCAGTAACTGTTCCGTGCAGTTCAATTCTCCCCGACCCGGCAGGGCAATTGCACAGCCGAAACTGGATGTCACCGGAACCCGCTTCCCTTCGTAGTGCACCTGCATCTGTTCCACATTCTGCCGAATGCGTTCCGCCAGCTTTTCCAGTCCTTTTTCGCTCGGACGATACACAATAATGACAAACTCTTCTCCGCCGTAGCGACACAGGATATCCGCCGAACGCAGACTTCCCTGGACCACATCAGCAAATTGTTGCAGAACTTCGTCTCCAAACTTGTGCCCGTAGGTATCGTTCAGCGTTTTGAACTTGTCGATATCTGCAAAAATCACCGCTGCTGGACAGGATCGCTCACAGGATTCCTTGATGGAGGCCTTGATGGCATCATCAAAATAGCCCCGGTTGAATACACCGGTGAGTTTGTCGTGAGTGGCTCGCTTTTCCAGTTCGAGATTCTTGCTTTCGAGCATTTTCTTTTCACGCTCGATCTGTTTTTCCCGTTCGCTGGCCTGAATTGTCTCGCTCCGGGCCCGCATGGTCAGTTCCAGCAACTGCTGGTTGGCAAGTGACATCAGTTCGGTGGGATCCTGAATATCACTCATGTCAACTGCAAACAGGTCAGCAGCCTGATCAACCCGAGTACGGACTTCTTTCAGAAATGTATCAGTCTCTGCGTTATCCATGTTGAAAAACTGCCTTGCAAGATCACGAATCCGTTGAATGGCTACGCCTGGTGTAGAGCTGAGGAAGTAATCACCAACGGCATTACTGAGCACCATGGCCGCTTCCAGCATATCCTGTTCGGGGTCCAGTTCTTCCTGCAGTGTTTCCAGTGTAAAGTGCTGCAGGCGAACTCCCCGCAGAATCGCATCGGGCAGTCCCCAGTCATGCATCAGTTTGTAACCAACCATCGCATGGTCGATTCCCAGGAACTCCAGCTCGACTTCAAACAACTGACGCTCCTGCGATGTTGCTGTAATCAGTACCGGATAATACTCCCGTGAAATCGCCTTCAACATCGCCAGACGGCCGATATCCACCATCAGTCCGGCCAGAAAGAATTCACAGTCCAATCCCTTCTCGCAACGTTTTCCCAGCGTTTCCCCCGCGACGGCATGCACAATCGACTGACGCCAGTAGTCCCGGAAAAAGGTCTGCATGGGACCGGTGGCAATCGATGATTCCGCCAGCGAAAAGCTGAGGGCCAGTGACGTCACCACGGTGGACCCCAGCAAAGGGACCGCCCGATCAATCGATGTGACCCGTGAACGGAAACTGAAGAACGCAGAATTGGTTGCTTTCAGAATCCGGGCCGAAATCGCAGGATCGGTTTTAATCAGCGCGACAATCTGACTGATTTCCGTTTCTGGATCCCGCGACAGTTCCAGCAACCGGACTGCCACTGCAGGCAGAGAAGGCAGCTGGGTGGAGGACCAGATTTTGTCATCATCAAACATGGAACACCTGTTGAAAACGTTTTATCCGTATTAGTGATTAGTGGTTTCAAATTGCTCTGATAGATTGGCCATATTTCAGTTGGAGATTCAGGCACCGCTCGAATCAGCAGCGGCCGGAAACCCAGCGTGTTACTTTGTTTGCCATTTTCGATGGCGAACAGGGCTTGATCAGGTAGTCTGTCACTCCCGCCCGGACCGCCTCGACAATATGGTGCCGATCTGATTCCTGGATCATCAGGATGATCGGCAATTCCGACCAGCTGCTGCGAATCTCTTCCAGCTCACTGACCGACTGTTGATTGTGCCAGTCCACATCCAGAAACAGCACGTCGAACTGGCCTTCTTGCAGTTGCTGTTTTGCATCGCTGCCGCTTTCCACAGAGATGATCTGTTGAACTCCCGTCAGGCGGAGGCACTTCTCCTCTGCCTCGCGAAATCCACGAGACCGATCCACGAGCAGGACTTTCATGATGTTTCCCTTGTGGCAGTAATTTCTGTTGGCTCCCGGCACGTTCTCAGCGCAGGGATTGATGCCTTCCTGCAAACATAGGACGGGTTCTGGACAGATGTGGCATTTTCTCGACACATTGATGCAGGTTTTCGCCAGCCCCACGGACAAAACCAGCCGGATCTGTGAGATTTAAGCAACAGGCGAATCTTTCAGTTTCAGACAGTTGTGTCGGTTTTCCTGAAAAACCGGTCTGGGATGTGTTCAGGCAGGCCGCTGAACGCCCCGCCCGAAATCTTTTTGAAAATAAGGTAAATACCTCACCTCTGCAGGCATACCACTTCAAACTGCAGGGGAATCCCCGACATTGATGACAGATCCATGCGTTCCTATAGAAAACTGTTCAAGGGGGAGTGACAGCCTGTGTCACACCCACAGCCGGGATCCCGAAACCCATGTTGACGATCGTTTACCTGTGGACGAAATAAAACTGTGTAAGAATGTTTTCTGGGCTGGATGAGACTCCTGTAGTGTCCATCCTAATTCTCGGGTGAGTGAGCACTGAACACAATGCCACTAATCCGTATACAGAAATCACTACCCCATTCAGGGCCCTGAGAGGGCAGTTTGCCAGGAGGTAATGATTCGTGAACCTGATTCTGTTTGATACCCGCGAGTTTGCCGCCGAGGGAACCCGCATTCTGATTGAGGACTGGAAGCTGTTTTCATCCATCGAGATTGTGAAAACCACTGCCCGACTGCTGCAGCTGGTCGAGCTTTCAGGCGAAGTAATCATCCTGGTCTCGGCCGATATCCCCGCTTATGTCCTGCATGAAGTGGTTCAGCAGACTCGTCATCAGGATCACCCGGCCCGAATCATCGCCCTGACCAGACATCCTTCCCTGCACCAGACTCGAATTCTGAAATCACTTCAGCTGCAGGGATTGCTCTCCGAACACGATCCGATTCACCTGATCTATCGCTGCCTGGAAGCGGTGCTGCAGAATAACACGTTTGATTCTCTGACCCGCAAATCGACTCTCCGTATCGATCAGAAAGGCCCTTCCTCTGCCCGCCCCCATCACGACCTCACTCCCCGCCAGCAGGAAGTGCTCTGCTATCTGGCCGAAGGACGCTCTGTCAAGGAGGTCGCCGCAATCATGAACCTGTCCCCGAAGTCCGTCGACAGCCACAAATACCGCATCATGCGTCGACTCCAGATCAACGACCGCGTCCTCCTCACCCGCTACGCCATCCGCGAAGGCCTCGTAGATCCGTGAAACGCCACTTGCAACTACCCCCGGAGGGTGGGTGAAACGAAGTGAAACCCACCAGTATGTGTTTGCACAAGGAGAAAATGAAGGCAGCTTGTGAGTTGCCTCAGCCACGCTGCACGTTACGCATACAATGTTTCCGGCCAGGGTATCTCGTCCAGCCAGCGGA
>JAGQQT010000800.1 GCA_020426065.1 Planctomycetaceae bacterium
TTTCAGACGACTGCTCAATTGCCATTCATCGAAGCTACAATATCAACTCCCCTGGTCGCACGGAGTTGATCAGCATTCCGGATCATCGGCGTATCCGCCTCCTGGAAGACAACGTGGAAGTAGGCGATCGTGTCGCACAACTGGCAAATCAACCTGTCGAATTCTTCCAGGTCGACATCGGCGATGGCGTCGAACTGGACAGCTGGTGCATCAAGCCACCTGATTTTGATCCCGCACGCCAATACCCTCTATTGATTTACGTCTACGGCGAGCCCGCCGGAACAACCGTGGTCAATCAATGGGGCAAGACCAATCAACTCTGGCATTTCATGCTGGCCCAGCATGGCTATGTTGTCATGAGCTTCGACAATCGAGGAACACACGCTCCTCGCGGTCGAGAGTTTCGAAAGTGCATCTATCAAAAAATCGGCATCCTGCCTCCTCAGGACCAGGCTGCAGCCGTAAAGGCCGTGCTCAGGGATCGCTCATATCTGGATCCTGCTCGCGTTGGCATTTGGGGGTGGAGCGGAGGAGGCTCATCCAGTCTGCAGGCGATCTTCAAATATCCAGACCTCTACTCGACCAGCATCGCGATCGCGTCTGTGCCCGATCAACGCTACTACGACACGATTTACCAGGAACGCTACATGGGCCTCCCGCAGGATAGCCCAGATGTGTTCGAACAAGGCTCACCCATCAATTTCGCCGAGCGTCTCGAAGGAAATCTGTTACTGATTCATGGAACCGGTGACGACAATTGCCACTATCAAACCGCCGAATTACTGATTGACAAGCTGATCGCCTGCAACAAACAGTTCAGTCTCATGGTCTATCCGAATCGCACCCATGCAATCAAAGAACGGGATAACACTGAGCGTCACCTCCGCCAACTGATGACCGAGTTCCTGCTAAAGCATTTGCCTCCCCAAAAGTAATCCCGGAGTGAATTCTCTTCGAAATCCATTGTTTATGGGGAGCTTCCCTGCCCTTTGACATCTGTTTCTACTCTGGAGGAAGAAGAGAAAGGGATAATCTTACGACAATTCCGTCCTCAACGCACGACCGTTCAAAAGTGTCGCTACTGCATGTTTTGTGAGCCAAAAATCGCAAGCGAAAATGTTCGTGACTCCGTCGCGAAATTGGATAGCTGCGGAAACGACTTAGTGATGAGTATGTGAGAGAGAACTCACTAAGCCAAAATTTCATGCAGAACGTGACCATGCACGTCGGTGAGACGGAAATCCCGACCGGCATACCGGTAGGTCAGTTTTTCGTGATCGAAGCCCAGCAGGTGTAGCATGGTGGCATGCAAATCGTGAACGGCGGTCGGTTTCTCGACAGCTTGAAAACCGAAGTCGTCGGTGGCTCCGTAAACGGTTCCGCCTCGCACGCCGCCACCAGCCATCCAGACGGAGAATCCATAATGATTATGGTCGCGGCCCAATTGTGACTTGCCTTCACCGCTCAATTCCACCGTGGGCGTGCGACCGAATTCCCCGCCCCACAAAATCAATGTGTCATCGAACAGGCCACGTTGCTTCAGGTCGGTCAGCAAGGCGGCAATCGGCTGATCGATCTCCCCGGCCAACGTGCGATGGTGGCCGGCAATGTTGGCATGATCATCCCAGGGCTGTCCCGCTCCATGCCAGAGTTGCACGTAGCGGACACCTCGTTCGAGCAGTCGGCGGGCAATGAGCGTCTGCCGGGCATGCACTCCACTGCCGTACATCTCTTGAATGTGCTGTGGTTCCTGTTGAATGTCTAACACATCCGCCGCTTCCATTTGCATGCGGAAGGCGAGTTCAAAGGACTGGATGCGAGACTCCAGCCGACCATCTTCCCGAG
>JAGQQT010000801.1 GCA_020426065.1 Planctomycetaceae bacterium
CATCACCCGTTCCACGCCCGCCCGGTTATACCAGGACCGGTCAAACATGACGATCTCACCTTTCGTCGGCAGATGCTCTACATACCGCTGAAAATACCACTGCCCCCGCTCTGTTTCTGTTGGTTTTTCGAGAGCCACCACTCGGGCACCGCGCGGATTCAAATGCTCCATAAACCTTTTGATCGCTCCCCCCTTCCCTGCCGCATCGCGTCCTTCAAATAAAATCACGAGACGTTCGCCCGATCTTTTGATCCAGGACTGTAACTTCAGCAACTCCACCTGCAGCCGGTATTTCTGTTTTTCATATGGCTTACGGCTCATCAGGTTTTTGTAGGGATAGCCACCTTCCCGCCACTTGTCCGCAAGCAGATCATCAGAGTCGATTTCTCCATCACCGGAAAAATCTGTTGGCTTTCCCAAAAGGGCACTCCGCAACAAAACGGCATCATCAGAGGATGTCCCGTCCAGAATTGTCTGCATCACTTCTGCCAGGGTTCCCACATCATGTGGTGGGACACCAGTGATGATGTCTCGCACGGCTGTGATTTTCGCCTCACGTGCCGCCCTGGTCTTTTCCGAAACCGTGTGCTCCTCAATCCCATGAGCCGAGATATTCGGTGAAATATCCCCCTTGCTGGCCGAGCGTGGAGCACCATTCTCTGTTGAATCATGAGAGACCGTTGACTGTTTTGTTTTTGACTTCGCCATTTGTTTCATTCAATGATGACGACCACAGACCACAAAGATTCAGGAACCGAACCCGATGAGTGAATCTTTCATCTTACCCTGAGGACCAGCACAAACAAGCCTCTCAGACGCAATCCTTGATCCGAGACCATAGCTTGATGTAATAGAACAACGACAGATTTGACGGCAATTCAGAACCTTACCGGCACACCTGCTCCGTTTGACGTACAGACCGAAAACAAATAAGATGCCATCTGATATATCAGATGGCATTCCAGTTTTCCGAGTCGGTGCTGATGACAGCAATCACAACTCACCGCGATGGGGATACAACCAGCCGGGGATTACTCCGCGAGCAGGCTTACGCTGAGCTGAAATCGCGGATACTCAATGGTCAGCTCTCCGAAACCCCTTTCCTGTCCACACGCTCTCTTGCCAAATGCCTGGAGATGAGTCTCTCTCCGGTCCGCTCAGCTGTGGAACGTCTGGAAACGGAGGGGCTGTTGTCCGTTGGGCCGCAGCGTGGGATCGTCATCAATGATCTGACGACCAAGGAAATTGTCGATCATTACGAGATTCGCGAAGCCCTCGAATGTGCAGTAGTTCGTAAGATTGCCGGGCAGTTATCCCGCTCGCAATTGAAGGATTTGCGTGCCACCATCGCTGCGCAGAAAATCTGCCTGCGAGAAGGTGACATCGGACAGTACATCGTTCTCGACAGCGAGTTTCATCTGCTGCTCGCCTCCTATTCCGGTAACGCCGACATTGAACGCGTCCTGCAGCAACTAAGGGACCGCATCTTTCGAGTTGTTATGCGGGTTGTCCAGCATGTCCCCCGTCGCCTGCGTGAGAGTATCGCGGAGCATCAACAGATCATCGACCTGCTGGCAACTCAGGATGGTGCCCAGGCAGCCGAGGTGATGTCTTTGCATCTTCGCCGAGGCTTACAAACATTTGTCCCAACTCTTCCGGAAGAGAAACCGGAATCATGATAGAGGTCAGTACCATGTGTTCGGATGCCGGAAAAAAGAATGATCATTTCCTTCCCGCCTGGTTGCGGGAAACAAGGATGATTCTTGCTCTCGTGGTGATTGTGTTTCTTACAAACGATAGCTTCGCCGCACCGGTTGAGTATCAGCGCGATATCGAGC
>JAGQQT010000802.1 GCA_020426065.1 Planctomycetaceae bacterium
TGCCGCTCAGTTCCTGCAACCTCTGTTTCCAGAGGGCCTGATTCATCAGACACAGGCCTACGGTGTTGTGGGAATGGCTGGCTTTTTTGCTGGTTGTGCCAATGCTCCCATCTCAACCATTATCATGGTGTCCGAATTGACTGGAGAATACCGGCTGCTCATTCCCACCATGTGGGTCTCCACGCTCTGTTTTCTACTCATGCGCCGATACAACCTTTACGAACAGCAGGTTCCAACCCGCCTGGAATCACCTGCTCATCGGGGAGATTTTATTGTCGATGTTCTCGAAGGAATCCGTGTCGAGGAGGTCTACCAGAAGAACCGCACACTCCGCATGATTCCGGAATCGATGCCGCTCGAACAGATCGTGCACATCGTGGCCGATACGCATCAGCATTACTTTCCGGTTGTCAGTGAGAATGGTCGGCTGGTCGGCATTTTTTCTTCTGATGACGTTCGCTCTTATCTTTACAATGAATCGATCTGGCAGCTGGCCAACGCGGGCGATGTGATGACCGTGAACCCGATCACGATCACTCCGGACGACAACCTCAATACCGCACTGAAGCATTTCACGGCTAAAAATCTCGATGAGCTGCCAGTGGTCAGTTCATCGGACAGGGGTGTCATTCTGGGCATGCTGCGACGTAAAGAAACCATCGGCTGCTATAACCGCCGACTCGTCGAACTCAAAAAAGGGATGGACGACGATTCCGTCCTGCAGGTCCCCGATTAATGAGGCTTTTCAAACCTGCGGTTCTGATTTACATCAATTCAGGAAGTGCCTGGTATTGATGGTCAACCAGATACTGAGGCCGGCCGGCAAAGTCCCGCAATGTGGTTCCATGGGGATCGATGCCCAGGAAATGATAGAGCGAAGCGAACACTTCACCGAAGTGGACCGGACGATCGGCAATGGAGCCTCCCAGGCGATCTGTCGCTCCAATGACCTGACCGGTGCGGAAACCTCCTCCAGCCAGCAGGGCTCCACCTACCTGTGGCCAGTGATCCCGGCCCGCATCTTTGTTGATGCGAGGTGTTCGCCCAAATTCACCCCAGGCAATGACGGCCACATTGTCAGCCATGCCCCTTGCATGCAGATCTTCAATCAGGGCGGATAAAGCCTGATCAAACTGTGGCAGGTGAGTGTTCTTCATGCCGTTGAAGTTGTCGCTGTGGAAATCCCAGCGGCCAAAGTTCAATGTCACCACGCGGGCACCCGCTTCGACCAGTCTGCGGGCCATCAGGAAATGTTCCTGATTGGTCGGAGCGCCATCGCCGAAGTTTTTTGGACTCCCTTTTCCGTAACGATCCCGCACTTCCTGCGGTTCCCGGGAAATGTCCAGAGCCTCGACCAGCTTGCTGGAGGTGAGAATATCGAAGGCCTGAGACGTGAGATTATCCAGTCCGGACATCATTCCGGAGGAGTCCATGTCTCGACGGATACTGTCGACTGAGGCGAGCAGGTCCTTGCGGCTCGAAAGTCGTTTTTCATCAATGCTCCCCAGCACCATATCTTTCTGGGCGGGGCCGGATGGACGAAAGGCGGCATTGCCCACTCCCAGAAATCCGGGAAGGCCCGGAGAGCCATAAGGAGGGTGACCGGCATCTGGAGACAATCCGATAAAGGCGGGCACAGCCGGATTGGAAGCTCCCTGTAACTGGGAAACCGTGGACCCCAGGCAGGGCCAGCCACCTGGCGGCTGGTTGACGGTTGTGCGACCGGTATAACAGATGAACGAATCGTGGGCTCCATTGGGCGAACCATAAATGGACCGGAACGGCACGCACTTGTCCATGACCCGGGCCAGACCAGGCAGGTGCTCACAGATCTGC
>JAGQQT010000803.1 GCA_020426065.1 Planctomycetaceae bacterium
CGGTCGTTATTCTGAACGCTGCAGAACCGGCAAGAACTGCCACCGTCGGTACGACCGGTGGCTGCTGTCTGCACCGGCAGAATTAGCAGGTTCGTGTCAACGTCTTGAAATAACTTGGTTTCCGTTGACACAACGGTACCTGAAGTGGGGTAGCCTAGAGCATTCGTCCGACCAATTGGAGGAGGATGAAATTTCACAACAAGCCGACAGAGGACCTGGAAGCCATGCTTGTACTAAGCCGAAAACAGGATGAGAAGATCATCATTGGAGACTCGATCACCTTGATGGTGGTATCGATTCAAGGAGACAAAGTCCGATTAGGGATCGATGCTCCGAAACATGTCACAATTCACCGCGAAGAAGTCTATCGTGCGATTCAGAACGAACGCACCGATGCTCCTGCGGACCCCAGCCGGACTGGCACATAAGCATTGCCGGTAACAGCCCACGAACTCAGCTGCACTTGAGCCACGACTTTTGAACACGTCACCCGAAATCTGGAGCGACCGTGTGACAGGGCGACTGGCAATGGATGTGCTGTTGTCGTACGGGACAGGCAGAGCCACCATCACAGACAACGCTGTTCACACAATGGTGCCAGACTCCGGACTGGAGGCGGTGGCGTAAAGCTTTTTCGGAATTCTCCCTGCACGGGCGGCCAGGAAGCCAGCGCGACAGGCATCGCGCATGGCATAAGCCATAAGCACAGGATCACGCGCTCCTGCAATCCCTGTATTCAGGAGCACAGCGTCACAGCCCAGTTCCATCGCCTGAGCGACATCGCTGGCGGTCCCCACTCCCGCATCGACAATCACCGGGTAATCAGGATTCTCGCCTTTGAGATACTCCAGGCAAATCCGGATGTTGTTAGGATTCAGAATCCCCTGCCCGCTCCCGATAGGACTACCGGCCGGCATCACTGATGTCGCTCCTGCTTGCTGCAGACGCCGAGCGGTGATCGGGTCATCGGTAGAATAGACGAGCACCTGAAATCCGTCGGCAACAAGTTTCTCTGTCGCCTCCAGAGTTGCCACCGGATCGGGGAGTAGAGTTTTGGTATCTCCCAGAACTTCGAGCTTCACCCAGTCTGCTCCCGGATTCTCCAATCCCTCCAGAATTTCCCGCCCCAGCCGTGCGACACGAACAGCATCTTCCGCATTAAAACAGCCTGCCGTGTTAGGCAGAATCGTGTATCGGCTCAAATCGATGAAGTCGAGAATGTTCCGTCCCTGGGCATCGATCAGCCGCTCCCGACGAACAGCCACCGTGATCACTTCCGCTCCAGAAACCTCCAGGCATTCCTGCATCAGCTCAAAAGTGGTGTATTTCCCGGTGCCAACAATCAGGCGGGACTGAAGCTGATGGGTTCCCAGTATGAGGGGGGAATCGTTCAAAGCGGATTTGGTCATTGTCTTCTTTCGAAACTGCCCTTCAGCAGTCAGCTCACAGGCTGACCGGGACAGTGCTCGTTCGGGATGAATGTGGACTCTGCATGAGGTAATAACGGAAACGGGAAAGGGGTTCAACCGCCTCCGACGAGTGTGACAATTTCGATCTGATCCCCCACTACCAGTTCACAAGCAGCGTGCTGAGCGCGGGGGACAAGTTCCCGATTTCTCTCTACCGCCAGGTAACGTGAATTCAGGGAAAGCTCCTCCAGCAGAGTCGCAATGGTCGTCCCCTGCGAAACCTGCCGGGACTCGCCATTCAGCTGGATCTCGAATGGATTCTCACTCACAATTTTTTCCTGAACTCAAGTCTGCTGGATTTCAAGCGGGGACAAACAGCTTCATCGCTTCGGCTGCGCGGGATTTCGTCACCAGAACCACGGCAATG
>JAGQQT010000804.1 GCA_020426065.1 Planctomycetaceae bacterium
TTCGAGCCCATAGCCGTGCATGCAAAAGACGTCCGCAAAGGGACATTCCTCATAGGCCTTTTTGAGTTCCTTGTATCGCGCTGTCCAATCCAAGGCATGAATGTCGACCGGTACTCCGAGCTTATCCGATACAAGCTGCTTGGCTCTTCGCTGATCAGCCAGGAATGCGTTAAGAATAGAAATATTCATTTACCCTGTCCGGAAACCAGGTTAAGTAGAATCTGAAGTTGACTTGGTCTCAGCCACACCGTTGCTGACAATTCGTTTTCTGTCCCGCGATTTCGCTGAAGCGTTCCCTGCTTGACCTGCGAAATAGCAGGCGATCACAACAGCTACAACGAGGACCTCCCATGAGAGAAAATCTCGAAGAGCGGCCCCATCATCCGAGGCAAACGTGCGAACCAGTTCTCCATCAATGAAATACATTGCAATGAAAATCAACATGCCAATCGCACCATAGTACATGAACACCACGCTATGATACCAATGCTTTCCCGCAAAATAGGCCCCCAAAGGTAATCCACACATCAGAAGATAATCAGTATCAGCCAAGCCTCTTGAGTTGATGCGAGGGGTTGCTAAGGCAAGAAACCAGATAACTAATATGCTGATCACCATCCTGTCAAAAGATTTAGCAACTCCCTTTATCTTCTTTTGCCACATGATTCTGGCCTCAGTAATGATTGTGTACCATTCTTGAATGGGTTCTCTCATTCAAGCTGCTCTATTCTCCATCATCCTGAACTTCCCCCCACAATTTTGTCAAATCTGAACTTGCCACACGCTGAACTCCAAAACCTCTGCGCTCTCTGCGTCTCCGTGATCACACAAAAAAAGCGGCTGGAGATTCCAACCGCTCGATTCTGATTTTCTGTGTTGGCTGGCCCGTCTGGCGGATCAGTTGGTTTTCCAGTTGAGGCCGGTCATGGTGCCGGTGCTGGACATGAAGGAATCGACCGGCATACCGAACTGCTGCAGCAGGCTTACGTACAGATTGGGTAGTGGATAGTTGTTTTTCTGATCGAAGCCCAGGTGCTGACCGTGCTCAAAGCGGCCGCCCGCCAGCAACACCGGCATGTTTTTGTTGCTGTGGTTGGAGGCATTGCCGAGGTTGCTGGTCAGGAAGACCGTGGTCTGATCAAGCAGAGACTGGCCACGCTCTTCGGTTTCTATCAATGCCTGCAGGAAGGTTCCCCAGGCGACGATGATTTCCTTCTCCACCAGGCCAAGCTGTTCGAGCTTGGTTTCATCCAGACCGTGGTGGCTCAGATTGTGATATCCTTCCGAAACCCCTTCAATCGGCACCACGCCGCCCGAACCGCCCAGATGATACGTGATGAAGCGGGTGGAGTCGGTCTGCAGGGCGAGTTTGATCATGTCGCACATCAAGCGTTCCCGCCCGATAAAATCAGCCGAGTTGCCGATATCTTTGGGCATCGGAACATCCACCTTTGGTTTGGGACGTTCGGCCCACGCTTCCGATTCGGCCAGGCGAACTTCCAGATCCCGCACGCTTTCGAGATAGGTATTGAGCTTGGTCTGATCCCCTTTGCCGAGCGTTTTGCTGAGGCTGCGGGTATCGTCCACAATCAGGTCCATGATGCTGCGACCCTGGCGGGCGCGAGCGGCCTGCAGTTTCCGATCTGCGGGCGAATCATTCACGAACAGCTGGCGGAACAACCGGGCCGGGGAATTCTCCGCCGGAATCATTGCGCCACTTTCGGTATAGCAGGGGCTTTCGCTGCCGTTGCTGCTCAACACCAGTGACGGATATCGGGTTTCGGTTCCCAGGTATTTCGCAAAATACTGATCGAGGGAAATCGTATTCTTCG
>JAGQQT010000805.1 GCA_020426065.1 Planctomycetaceae bacterium
GTGCACAGGAATGTATTGGGGCCGGAGGTTGCAGTGCGTCCCACAATCACGCCATCTTCGACGGTGTAAGTTGCCTGGCCAGTCCGGACAATCCACTTCTCAATCGATTTCCCATCGAAGAGCGGAGTAAACGGCTTGCCTTCTTCTTCCGGAGTGACTTCCGGCTTTTCGGAAGTGGCTGGAGCTGCAGGCGGTTGAGCGATCAGTGGTGTTGTTGCGATCAGCAACATCAGTCCGAACATGACAGCCTGAAAAGATTTCAGCTTTGGAGACACAAAAAGATGAGTGATCATGGGGGAGTCCTGTGGGCCAAATCACGGAAATGGGGGCGAGGTTAATCTCGCTCCAGAATCGTCACCAGGGGCGGGAGTCTTCAATCGGAGCGATGAAAGAAGTATAAAGCTTTTTGCATGCATATGCATGCAACTTCCCTTCCCGGAAATCTGAGTATTACTTTCAGAAAGTGAGTCTGCCATGTTACTGACTTCCGCTGCCCCGGACTGTCGACTTTCCACACAGGCATTTCTGGATCAGGAACACGGACTGCTCATAGACGGAGAATGGGTCCCCGCTGCTTCCGGAGACACCTTTCCGGTGAAGAATCCGGCGACTGGAGAGACCATTTCTCATGTGGCAGAGGGAAATCGGGCCGATATCGATCGGGCCGTTACCGCTGCCCGCAAAGCGTTTGAAAGTGGTGCCTGGCCGGAACTGACTCCTTCTGAGCGTGGCAAGTTGCTGTGGAAACTGGCTGACCTGCTGGAAGATCACCTGGACGAATTTGCCGAACTGGAATCACTCGATAATGGAAAGCCGCGGGCGGTGGCGGCCGCGGCAGATATCCCCCTTGCGGTTGATCTGTTCCGTTACATGGCAGGCTGGGCCACAAAAATCGAGGGAACCACAATTCCCATTTCCGTTCCCTACATGACGGGAGCAGAATTTCATTCCTACACATTACGCGAACCAGTTGGTGTGGTCGGGCAGATTATTCCCTGGAATTTTCCCTTGCTGATGGCCGCCTGGAAACTCGGACCTGCCCTGGCAACTGGATGCACTGTTGTTCTGAAGGTGGCAGAAGAAACACCGCTGACGGCACTTCGGTTAGGTTACCTGATCCAGCAGGCCGGTTTCCCGAAAGGTGTAGTCAACATCATCACCGGTTTTGGCGAGACCGCCGGTGCGGCACTGGCAGCTCATCCCGATGTCGACAAGGTGGCTTTCACCGGGTCCACTGAAGTGGGCAAGTTGATTGTTAAAGCAGCTGGGGAGTCCAATCTCAAGAAAGTGACGCTCGAACTGGGTGGAAAAAGCCCCAACATCATCCTGCCGGATGCGGATCTTTCCTGTGCAATTCCGGGAGCATCAAATGCGATCTTCTTCAATCATGGTCAATGCTGTTGTGCGGGTTCCCGATTGTTTGTGCATCGCAAACAGTTTGATGAAGTCGTGGATGGAGTCGCTGCAGCCGCCAAAAATATTCACATAGGCCCTGGAATGCATCCCGATTGCCAGATGGGACCGCTGGTCTCGCAAATCCAGCAGGATCGTGTCTGCGGCTATCTCGATTCCGGTTTGCGTGAAGGAGCGGAAGCGGTTGTGGGTGGAAAAAAGGCAGAAGCAGCGGGCTACTTTGTCGAGCCGACTGTTCTGGTCAATACCAAGCCCGACATGCAGGTGATTCAGGAAGAAATTTTCGGTCCGGTTGTTGCAGCCATTCCTTATGATGATCCGGAAGAGCTTGCTCAAATCGCCAATGACAGTATTTACGGATTGGCTGCCGCCGTCTGGACCAGAGATATCAGCAAAGGTCACCTGCTGGCAAAAAAAC
>JAGQQT010000806.1 GCA_020426065.1 Planctomycetaceae bacterium
AAATGCGGTTGCCGCTTTGCTGTTTCACGGAGACTTTTATCGAGCGGCGGTTGCCAGTTGTGGCTGCCATGACAACCGAATGGATAAACGCTCCTGGAATGAACAGTGGATGGGCTACCCGGTCGGTTCGCATTATGCCGCGAGTTCCAATATCGATCATGCCGCTCAACTCAAAGGAGACCTGCTTCTGATGGTGGGTGAACTGGATCGAAATGTTCCCCCGGAATCGACCTATCGGCTGGTGGATGCCCTCATCAAAGCAGATAAAGACTTCGAATTCATCCTGCTTCCGGGAGTTGGTCACTCGAGCGGAGGTTCTTATGGTCAGCGAAAACGCCTGGAATTTTTCCAGCGAACGCTGCAGGCGAAATGAGTGAGAAGGATTATGTTCGTTTTCCTGAATCGGCTCCGTACTCTCAGATTCATGCTCTTGTGAGACAATTATCTTGCCGGTGAATTGCTGAAAACCGGCTGACATTGCAACGCATCAACAAATTGGTTAATGTTTTCAAAAACATGTATAACAGGAGCCTCTTTTGCTGATATGACCCTGTCACTTCAAACCGATTATTCCCTGAGAACCCTGATGTACCTGGCGGCCAGACATCCCAATCGATGTCAGATTGCCGAGATTGCTGAGTTTTTCGGTATCTCGAAAGATCATCTGGCGAAGGCCGTCAGGCGACTGGGGCAGGAGGGGTACCTCCGCACGATTCGGGGAATTGGTGGCGGAATTGAGCTGGCCAAATCGGCTGAGCAGGTTTCGGTCGGAGAAGTGATCGAGCGGATCGAAGGGCAGCAGCATCTCCTGGATTGCGTGGCGATGGAAGGAGTTTGTCGCATTGAGAAGGCCTGCAAGTTGAAAGGAGTGCTGGCCGAAGCGGAGCGACTGCAAAGAGATTACCTGAACCGTATCCGGCTGAGCGATGTGGTCAGTACCGGACTGGATCTGGTTCAGCTGGATTCAACACTCACTTAACGCTGGGAAATCACGTTCTGGAAATCATCACACCGGATTTCCGGAACGTTCACGGCGTCCTCAAGATTCTGTCAAGGTGTGTAGGAGCAAACCTATGAAATACAGGTGGATGTTCGTGCTCGCGTTCACGGTGGTGGCGGCGGGAATCTGCAGTTCTCCCGTTCAGTCCCAGGGAAAAAAGGGGGATGCAGCAGTTAATCGGGCCCGCAAGCAGGCTCTGATGCTGGATGATCTCTACAAGACAGCGGTCGTGATTGTGACGACCAATTATGTGACTGAATCTGCTGATCTGGCTGCCGGTGATGCATTCCAGGCCCTGTTCAAAGTCATGAAGGACAAGGGATATCACGAAGTCCGCCTGCTGGATGCTTCTGGTGAGCCGATCGATGATGACAACATTCCCAAAGATGGCTTCGAAAAGAAAGCCGTTGAGGCGATCAAAAAGGGTGCCGCCAATTACGAGCAGGTGATGGTGAAAGATGGCAAGCGTTATCTGCAGTACGCCACACCAGTTCCCGTGGTCATGGAGAAATGCATCATGTGCCACGATAACTACAAAGATGCTCCCAAGGGAGCCGCCATTGGAGCGCTGAGCTACACAATTCCAGTTGAGTAGTTGCGTCAGCGGAAGATTGATGAGAACGCAAAACCCTGCGGGCGTCTTTGGACACTGCAGGGTTTTTTCACAGGGAGCTCACGCTCCCCGCTCGCCCTCGATTTGAAGCAGAAGTTACAGCGGTGTGCCGCGGTTGATCGGGACACCGATCATGTTCCCGGTGAAAACCATTGCGCCATCGACAAAGCCCTGGAATTCGAACTCGGCTCGTTTGCCCGGCCGGATTTTGGTGGTG
>JAGQQT010000807.1 GCA_020426065.1 Planctomycetaceae bacterium
CTCTCTCGAAACTTCACCTGCAGGTTTCTCAATTCCTGTGGGCCGGGCAGGGCTGCAGCGTGCCGGAGCCGGTCCAGTTCTGGACGCATCCAGTGACGGCACAGTTCCGTCATCGGGATCCTTCTGCGTGCAGCCTCGAAACGAAGCGCCCGCCAGTCGGAAACGGGCAGAAAGATCGAGACCTGTTTTTTCATCTCCTGACTCGTGCTCTGCATCATGGGGTGCCTTTCAGCCTGATTGCGTTTTCGTTTACTGTACGCATGATAATGTATCGTTGACGAAAGTCAATCACATCTGTACACTTTTTGACAGATTGCAGCAAACTGCTGACAGGAATGATCTGAACAACGCAGAGGAGAGAGGATTTCGATTTGAAGAACGACATTGATCAACAAAACTCGACAATGGAAACGAGCAGTCTCTGGGAGCGGGTCGAGCGGGAATGCCTGCAGAGAGGCTGGTCAATCAGCCGTCTGGCAGAAGAATCAGGTGTTTCCCGGGCAACCTTCCATCAATGGCAGCAGTCTCCCAGCCAGAAGCCGAGACGACAGACACTGCATAAACTGGCAGGAGCTCTCAACATGGATCCTGCAGTGCTCTGGCAGCAGATATCAGATCCCTGTCCGGAATCGTCTCCGTTTCAATCGTCCTTCTTTCCCGACCAGCAGATCGCCGACGGAATTTCTGCAGTGGAGTGGAATCTGGCCAGCGAGTTCAACCGGGTCACAAATGATTCAGTTCAGGATGTCTGTCGGGATCACCCCAGCCTGTTTGAGGGCTGGACAGACGAAGAATGGGATGAGCTTTACAGTACATTCGGCGTGGGAGGAGCCCTGAATGAGCAGGGGATTCTGCAGCAGGCTGAGGCAATCAACCGGAAGCGGGAAACGCTCTATCAGGTGCACGTGCTGCTTGAAACACACCTGGCGGAAGCAGCCCGCGGCGTGATTGAATCACTTTATCGGGCCGTAGAATGCGAGCAGTTGCAGGATCAGAGTTCCGTTTCCGATTTATCTCGGCGAAAAGCGGGAAAGTCGCTCTAGCGCTTGAGAATGGAAAGCATTTTGCGGCAGCGTTCCAGTTCCTGATTTCGGGCCTGAAACGCCTTGGGATCACTGGTGCTCAGCTGCTGGATTTCATTGAAAGTCGACTCTATTGAGTTCGCATTGAGATCGCTCAGTTTCGCTGCATGATTGGTCAGCAGGGTCACGACCGAATCTTTCACCTGCACGAAACCCCCATCAATGAAGTAGCGGGAGGTTCCCTCGGGAGTGGTGATGATCAGCTCACCCATTCCGAGTCGACCGACCATGGGAGCGCGACCGATCAGAATTCCGATCTGGCCATCTTCCAGCGGAAACTGCAGTGACGTTGCGAGCACCGTCAGCAACGTTTTTTCGGGAGTAACAACTTCCAGTTCGATGAAATTGGGTGCAATCATGACCGCTCAATCGTGATTTCAGGTTTGCCTGATGATCGCTGAATCCATTCAACCATCAGACACGGTATTGTCAGGCAGTGAGGCCAACCAGAACACACCTTTCAGCAGAACGGGTCTGCCTGCCGGTGCATTCCTGCCTAGTTGCCTTGCATCTTCTTGGCCTGTTCGGCAGCTTCCTGGACTCCCCCGACATACAGGAAAGCCTGTTCGGGGAGATGATCCCATTTCCCATCGCAGATTTCTTCGAAGCTTTCGATCGTTTCCTGCAGCGGGGTGATTTTCCCCTTCTTGCCGGTAAACGGTTCTGCCACGAGGAACGGCTGGGACAGGAAGCGTTCAATTCGACGTGCACGATGCACGATCAGTTTGTCTTCTTCGCTCAATTC
>JAGQQT010000808.1 GCA_020426065.1 Planctomycetaceae bacterium
TCCGAACCTGAAAAACTGGCTGGCTGGGAATTGCTGTTCGACGGCAAATCCACAGATCATTGGCGAAACTACAAGAAAGATGCGGTCAGCGATGGCTGGGTGATTGAAGAGGGAGTTCTGAGCCGCAAAGAAAAAGGTGCAGGCGATATCATCACCAAAGAGAAATTTGACAGCTTCGAGCTTTCTCTCGAATTCCGCATCTCTCCGGGCGGAAACAGCGGAATCATGTTCCATGTCGAAGAAACCGACGGTCCCCCCTGGAATACCGGCCCGGAAATCCAGGTGAATGACAATGTGAACGGGAAAGACCCCCAGAAAGCTGGCTGGCTGTATCAGCTTTATCAGCCAGCTCGCCCCAAGTGGCAGGAAAATGTTGAAGCGGCCGCTGGTCTTGATGTGAATGCTCCCATTGATGCCTGCCGACCTGCCGGTCAGTGGAATGAAATCTATCTGCGAGTCACACCTGCTCAATGCGAAGTGATGATGAATGGCGTGAGCTACTATCGCTTCCAGAAAGGGAGCAAAGAATGGGATGAAAAGGTCGCCGCCAGCAAGTTTGCCAAGTACGCAAACTTCGGCAAACCGACTTCCGGACACATCTGCCTGCAGGATCACAATGATTATGTTTCCTATCGGAACATCAAAATCCGCCGCCTCAGCGGTGAGAATGAAGTTCCTGATCCCAGCCATGGCAAACTGGCTGTGAAACCGGTTCCGGCATTTCCCGGACTGGAATGGGATAACTGGAATCCGGTAGATGAAAATGGCAAAGTCACTCCTCTGCGTCCGATCGTGATCACTCATGCCAACGATGCCAGCGGCCGGATTTTTGTCGGCACCCAGCACGGCACCATTCACGTCCTGCCGGAAGGAGCCAAATCCAAAAGTACGATCGAGTACCTGAATCTGACCGATCGGGTCGCTCCCTACAAGCAGGCAAATGAAGAGGGCTTCCTGGGAATGGCGTTCCATCCCAAGTACAAGCAGAATGGAAAGTTGTACGTCTACTACACCTCTCTGGCCAAGCCACATACTTCTGTGGTCTCTGAGTTCCAGGTCTCCAAATCCGATCCGAACCTGGCTGATCCTGCTTCTGAGAAAATCGTCTGGACCCTGGAACAACCTTTCCCGAACCATAACGGCGGTACCATTGGCTTTGGCCCGGATGGATACCTCTACATTGGCCTGGGAGACGGCGGGAGCGGAAATGACCCCTTCGACAACGGGCAGAACCGAAAAGTCCAACTGGGAGGCCTGCTCCGGCTCGATGTCGATCAGACCGTCGGCGAACAGAATTTCGGAATTCCCAAAGACAATCCCTTCGTGGGACGCAAAGATGGTCGGCCGGAAATTTATGCCTACGGTTTCCGTAACATCTGGCGATTCAGCTTCGACCGCGAAACCGGTGATTTATGGTTAGGCGATGTCGGCCAGAACCTCTGGGAAGAAATCAACATCGTGACCAAAGGTGGCAACTACGGCTGGAATCGATACGAGGGAACCCATCCCTTTGGCAATAGACCCACTGAAGATGCCAAAAACCCGATCGCTCCGGTTTGGGAATACGACCACCAGGTCGGAAAATCGATCACAAGCGGCTTTGTCTATCGCGGCACAACTGTGCCGGAACTGGTGGGCAAATTCCTCTATGCCGATTTCGTGACCGGGAAACTGTGGGCACTGGATTACGATACCGCCGCTCAGACCGTCCGCGGAAACTACTCGATCGAATCGGAAAAAATGCCGGTCCTGACCTTCGGTGAAGACGGAAACGGCGAAGTTTACTTCTCCGTTGAATCCGCCAATGGACAGGGCATC
>JAGQQT010000809.1 GCA_020426065.1 Planctomycetaceae bacterium
TTACTCAGGGGGTAGCGAAAAGTCTGCTCGGCAAACTGAACACCGCAGTCCAGAAGTTGAGTTCTACCAGCAATGGTTTTTCCGGTGCCGAGCATGTTCTCGAAGCTTTTATAAACAGTGTTGAACACTGGTTAAGCACAGGTACCCTATCGGCAGAGGAGGCTGAAGAATTGATTGCCGATGCAGAGTTGATTATTTATGGCATTACGAATGGTGTCGATGGTCTCCCCAGCGAAACCTCCCTCGACTTGACCTTTACGGACATCAGTATTCTCGAGGAAGCACTTGGTTGATCAACCAATGTGCTATCCATCAATGTTGCATTCTGGCCTCATCAACCTTTAGTGAGAGGCACCCACTCGGAAAAGGTCGCTGCCTGTCCGACCCGGGTTCCGGAAGCGTCTGATAGATTCCAGACAGTCGCTCTTTCAATGAGAAACCGCTGACCAGTGCTGGTGACGCGAATTCCTCGATAATCATCCACAAATCCTTGTTTCGAGGTACGCTCCAGCAATCTGGCCCGTTCATCTCGATGAACAGGTTCGGCCGTCATCCGCGAAGGTGTCTGCACAAACTGCTCGATCGTCATTTCCCAAAGTGCCAGTGCCGTCTGGTTTCCGTAATTCAGAATCGGATCAGATTCTGTACCGTGTGAAACGACGACAAACGGTGCATCAAAGAGCCTTTTTGCATCTTCTTCCAAATTCCCGGATCTTTCAATCAGTTGTTCTCCCAAAAGAGCATGGTAGGAATCAAGAAGGATCTGCGTATGAGTAAGCCAATTGTTTTCTAACCAGGGTGACATGAAGGCTTGCCTAAAGATTTATTTCGATGATGACTATTGTAGTCTGGATTGTGTCGTGATGAGAGTCCACAGGTCAACTGTGTATAGGGTTTAATCTTCGAGGACGAACTCCAGAATCGGCGCCATTGCTTTCCAGGCGTCGGCAAATAAATCGACCGCTTCGGGGGATCGAACCAGAGACACGGCGCAGGTGTTTTGGCAATTTCCGCCCTATCTCGCAAACTCACTAATACGTGTATATCTTTTACCAGCGCACAAAAAAATGCCGGGCACTTTCGTGGTCGGCGTTTTTCGTAAACCTGTGGGGAGCGAAAGTTCGCTCGTCGTGGTAAGGCTCCGATGGCGGTTTGTCTTTTTAGACGAAAATCGACACAGACACACTAAGTAGTGTGTTTATGACGCGACATCCGAGGTAAAATCAGAAACTTACGAAGTAAACGAAATCCCAGTTGTTGGGGAGAGTTTACTGTATTGTCCAAGAAAATCATGGCCTATCCAGTCTGAGCTCAATTGGAGTAAAAGTATGCACACTCAGCATTGTTACAAGGCACTAACTATGTTTCTAGTTGCCATCGGTTTGATGGCAATTACGGCCGAACTCGTGTCGGCCCAAGAGAAGAAGCCGAACATACTCGTGATATGGGGTGATGATATCGGCGTCCACAACATCAGTGCTTACAACCACGGCATCATGGGCTATCAGACGCCCAACATCGATCGAATTGCTCGCGAAGGCGCGTTGTTCACCGATTCCTATGCCCAGCAGAGTTGCACCGCCGGGCGAGCGTCCTTCATCCTGGGGCAGCATCCATTCCGCACGGGTTTACTGACGATTGGTATGCCAGGCAGTGAGCACGGCATTCCGGAATGGACGCCGACGATAGCCGATTTGCTAAAAGAAGAGGGATACGCAACGGGCCAATTTGGCAAGAACCATCTTGGCGATCTCAATAAACATTTACCCACGGCCCACGGGTTCGACGAGTTCTTTGGCAATCTCTACCATTTGAA
>JAGQQT010000080.1 GCA_020426065.1 Planctomycetaceae bacterium
GGAAGTGAGTTGCAGTTCCCGACTGAGATTTTCCAGTAGAGAGCGTTCGGAGCCATCACCTACGACAGTGAGATGAAAATCGGGGTGTTGTGCAATGACCAGCTTGACTGCTCTGAGCAAGGTCGGCAGATCTTTTTCCGGTGAAAGCCGGGAGACGGTAATGGCACGAGGTTCGGTTACCGGACCGTGATAACGAAATCGATCGACGTCGATTCCATTCCAGAGCGTCTCGATTTTTGATTTTGAAAACCAGTCCTGCCGCCGGCAGATGCGTGCGGAGTCTTCGGAAACAGACAGAATGCGATCGGTAAACCGATTTGCGATGAAAAAGTCTGTCCGCTGTTTCCAGTGATTTCCACAACCACGACCGTGCTGGGTGTTCAGAATGCCGTGCACACCTGCAGCCTGTCCGGCCAGTGCCGCGTGAAAATGAGCGTAGGTGTTGTGAGAGTGAATCACATCGATATTGCGATCCACGAACAGTCGTCGCAGGGCCTTGATGCGTCCGAATCGACCGCTGGCTTTTTCTGCAAGGGAAACGACTTCGAGTCCCAGTTTTTCGATTTCCCGGGCAGGTTGTCCGATTTCACCCAGGGCAACAAATGTCAGTTCGAACTGCTGCCTGCTGGTTCGTCGGGCAAACTCCACCAGTAATCGTTCCAGTCCGCCCGTTGTCAGGCACATGCTGACATGGCAGACTCGTGTGCGGAGATTTGAGGAAGAGGAGTGATGTGAAGCCTGTCCAGGTATTGGAATCTGTTGAACGGATGACATTAATTCTGCTCCTTCCGATTGGGAACCCATTTCTTCAGCAGCTGTTTACCGGAACGGGCCAGATCCGTCAGAGTGAATGCCAGATGGGACCGTTCCAGCTGGATCCACTCCAGTGCAGTGGCCGATTTCCCCAGGTTCTCTTTATGTCGTTTTTCTCCAACCAGAAAATCATAGGCCTCAAATCCCCGCTGGCAGGCTTCCTGCATGCACAGGTAATGAGAGACCAGTCCCGGACTTCCGGCGTTTTCGAATGAGGTGAAGCCGGAAACGTAGTCGAGAAGTCTTTGACGGTCATTCAGCAGATACAGGCATCCGATTGTAGACCCTTGCGACTGGATTCGAGCCAGCACGACTCTACCATCTGAAAATGTTCGGAGAATCAACTGTCGTTGAAAATTTGAAAATGATCTGGAAGCAAATGCTCCTGGTTGCCCCACGGCTGTCCATCGAGCCTGATGCAGGTCGATCAGTTCTTCAAAAATCTCGAGCGCCTCGGTTTCCGTTTCTGCCCACTGGATTTCCAGAGGTTCCAGTTGTTTACAGCGACGTTTCAAGTTGGATCGTGTACTTTTCCCCAGCGAATTCAGGATTTCTCCGTTTTCCTCCCGACAGCTCCGCAGGTCAAAAAAGCGGGACTCCCGGGAGAGAACTTGCCGTTTTCGCAGACGAAGTTGCGGGATCTCAGCACACCAGGGAGCGGATATGTCTGCATGAACCCCCGGAATCGTCAGGCGGTGCCAGCCTGGTGTTTGTCCAAGCTGCTGCAGGATTGCATGGATAAAATCAGCACGCTCGTTTTCGATCACCAGAACATCATTGTATTCCACGCAAACGCTGTGGCCGTGACGTTCTCCAGCCGTGCCGATAAAGAGTTCCGTCACGCTGAGACCTGGCAGTACTCGAACCTCTCTTCGTCCGAGCAGGCAGCATCCAATCAGCTGGTCCCCACGATATCCCGTCAGAAACTGGACCCGGATTTCTCCCGCATACTGATCCAGCCAGGTTTCGATCCAGGCAGGAGATGCGCTCAGAGGGACATTCTGAATTTTTTGACCCAGCTCTCTCCACAAATGCAGGCCTTGAGCCTGATCCTCGATGATCTCTACGCGGATGCAGTTATTCGATGCTGACGTGGAACCCTGCGCAAGCCGCATCAATCCGGTTTGCTCACCGGTGATTGGATCTGACTGGGCAATCGACATTGACAACATTGCAAACAGTTTTCTGTTTAGAGATTCGGTTCACTCAACTCAGGCAGAAACAACCTGCTCCCGGGCTGAGCCCTGCAGTTTGGCTGTTTCTGCTTTTCTGTTGACGTAATAAAGTCCACCTGCCAGCACGAGGATCGCTCCAGAAAGAATCAGACCGAGTTGGATCCAGTTCGCCTGTGGCTGACACATGTGAACCAGGCAGGAGTAGATGATGATTAAAGTGAGCGGCAGCCATTGAGGGGCCAGGCCCTCCCAGAACAGTTCTCGCAGTGTCATGCCGAGGTGTCGAACTCCGATCGGAATCAGGCAGCCTCCCTCGAAGACAACCAGTGGTACCAGGGTGCCAATCGCCACGCCGTATAATCCCAGGAACGGAATCAACGTCAGCGACAGCAGCAGGTTGCAGATTGCCTCTGCAATAAAGAAAAATGCCGGGAGCCTGACGTATCCAATCCCCGTCAGTACATGTCGGACCATTTGTGCCGGCAGGGCAATCATTTGTCCACACAGGAGAATGAGCAGCAGGCTGGAACTTTCGGAGTATCCACTGCCGATCCAGGCTTCAATGAATTGCGGACTGAAGAAAAAGACTCCCACCATGGCAGAAGCGGACAGAATTCCCGCCAGACCAAAACCACGGCAAACCAGTTGGCGAAGTTTTTCAGTCTGCTGACCAGATTGCAATTGTCCAGCCTTGGGCATGAAAACGAATCCGATCTGGATCACGGGTGCCCGAATCATTTCACAAATACGCAGGGCAATGTGATAAGGCACCACCAGGGCCGGACCCATAATGAATCCGATCAGAAGTGTATCGATGGAATAAACCAGGTGTTCTGCAATCAGGGAGATGAACGTAAACATGCTGAACGAAAAGCAGCGTCGATAGACGGAACGACGCAGATGTCTCCAGCGAAACTGCAGAGTGGGTATCAGCTTGAAAGCAAAAAAACAAGTTGCCAGGTTCTCAATCACGGTGACGGCCAGGAAAATTCCTGCCAGTGTGACCAGCCCATAGTCAGCATGCAGCAGGGAAATGGTCAGGATCAGCCGCAAGAGGGTGATCGTGATCACAATACCTCGCTCGATATCGAATCGCTGGATTCCCATCAGTACGCCACCAAATGCACTTCCGGCAATCGAAACGGCAGCATTGATTCCCAGCAGAAGAATCGCCAGACGAACCTCAGACAGAGACTGTCCTGGCCAGTCGTGCAGATGCGGAGCGATCCAGACCAGGATCAGTGTGATGATCAGGGCGATCAACGCCGAGCAGAAATAGACCGACGAAATACAACTGAATGTTCGATTCAGCTGAATCCACTTTCGTTCGGTATGGTATTTGGAAGTGAAGCGGGAGATCGCTTCTCCAAATCCGAAATACAACAGGCTGGCCTGTCCTGCAACCGAATTCAAAAGCAGCCATGTACCGTATGTGGTATCTCCCACCTGGCTCAGAATGAACGGCATCAGTACAAAGCCGATCACAAGCGTTACCGCATGTGCCAGCCAGCTGATCAGGACATTCACTTTCAGAGACACGGGAGTACTTTCAACGATTTGAACAGGTCAGACTGCCAGGGATTTCAACAGACTTTCAGGTTGACCTTAGAAGTGGGCCAGAAACTTGGTTGCCAGAAACAGGGCAACAAACAGTAATGCGCTGCTGGCTACCCAGCGTTTTGTCAGATACATGTCCAGTCTGAGTACAGGCTGAACCGGAGACATGTAGATTCCAGACAGATTCATGAAGGCTGCGGCAATGCCGAAAATGGTATAGGTTGGCGGCGGATACACCCGCGACAACGACAGAAACCCGGCTGCCCAGGCAGCCACCACGGCTGCAACATACGGCTGGTAGTGCACCAGTCCGGCATCGTGTATCTGCAGATGTTCCCGCTTGATGCGGTACATTCCATATGCGGTGAAGAAGAAAACCCCCATGAAGAAGGTCCCGCCAAACACACCCATTTCGACAAAAGAATGGACGTAGGAGTTATGGGCCACGTAGTTGGCCAGTCCTTCGTACATGCCCTGGCCAATTCCAAAGAAGGCTTTCGGACCTTGAATTGCCGCAAATCCTTCTGCCCACAGTCGAATTCGTTGCTGACCTGTTCCGCCAGATAAATCGATATTTCCCATGCGTCCCAGCAAGACGGGAGCAGCCAGCGCGCCCATGCCAATCATGGTCATCGCCACTTTTCGTCCATACTTTAATGTCAGAAATGCCATCGTGGCAGCGCCGGCGGCAATCAGCCCTCCACGGGAGTGCGTATCATGAATAGCCAGTGCGAGAATGGGGAAGGCAAAAATCCATAGATATCTCAGCTGCCCGAGTTCCCGGTCACGCATCACAGCCAGACTCAAGAACGCGGTTGTGATAATCAGCAGCGACATATCGTTGGGGTCATGAAACATCCCCAGTCCACAGAGACGGATCAGGAAGATGCCTTGCCCGCCGGCGGTGTAGCCCAGCCGTTCCTTGATATGGGTCAGGGACTCGATGTTCAGGAATTCATGGTAATCGGCCACACTGATCGTAATGCAGGTCAGTCCGCAGAAAGCCAGTGAGACCAGAAAAATCCGGAAACGACGTACCGAGTCGATCAGTGAAACGAGCACGATGAAGTAGATGACGGTTTTGAACATCATCACACTCCCTTCGATAGCTCCTCCCAGGTATCCATTGGAGATGTGTGAGATAGGAACTGCGAATAACAGACCAATTACACAGAGCGTGATCGGTTGTGCCCGCAGGCAGGCAGGTTCCAGGTGATGCTGTATCTGCTTGTGGGCAATAACAAATGCCGCCAGAATCAGCATCAGGTAGAGCTGGATGTCTGCGATCGAGGGAAAGATTTCCCAGGGACGGACGTAGATGGTCGCGTTCGCCAGCAAAAACAGCACAAATCCGATTTGTGAAGGCTTAATTTGCATTGCTGGTCCGGTTGATGTGGGGCAGTCACAAAGTTTGAGGAGGCCAGTTTTGCGGGCAGGTGTGTCCCTGTCCCGTTAAAACATGGGCCATGTCTAACATACAGGTCAACTATATGTGTTCAGAGTGGAGCGGTGATGCGAAAGAGAGACGAGACGTGATGAGAATCTGAAACAGCCAGTCAAAACAGAGGGATCGGATCGACTTTGACGTCCGTTCCGGGGATGAGTATGTTTCTGACAGGTCAGTTTATATCGGTTAAAGGGTTGGAAATGAGAGCGTTAGTACTGGAACAGGGGCAGGTGCAGATTTGGGAAGACTGTCCCGCTCCTCAGCCGGAAAAACATGAAGTTCTGGTCAAAGTGCTGAAAGCAGGTGTTTGTGAAACCGATTTACAGCTGGCCCGGGGATATATGAATTTCTCCGGAATCCTCGGTCACGAATTTGTGGGAGTCGCGGAATCAGGTCGTTATGCCGGACAGCGGGTTGTGGCGGACATCAACTGCTGTGCGGCTGAGCCGTGCCAAGCCTGTCCGCAGAACAGACATCATTGTGCCCGCCGCTCAGTCCTGGGGATTTTCAATCATCACGGAGCATTCGCAGAATTTGTTGCCGTTCCGGAAGACAATCTCACACCTGTCCCCGATTGTGTCTCTGATGATCAGGCAGTTTTCGTAGAACCCCTGGCTGCGGCCTTTGAGATTCTGGAACAGGTTGCCATCAAACCAGAACACAGAGTAGCCGTTGTGGGAGATGGCCGGCTTGGTTATCTGATTGCTCAGGTGTGCCACATGAAGTGCCCTGAGGTTACGGTCATTGGAAAGCACTCTGAAAAACTGCAACGATTCACACAACACCAGATCAAAACACAACTGCTGCAGGACTTTAGCGGACAACTCGAGTTTGATGTCACAATAGACTGCACTGGTTCGGTTGGCGGTCTGGAACTGTCACTGCGAATCACCCGTCCCCGGGGCAGAGTGGTGCTGAAAACAACAGTTGCCAGTCGCTACGAAATCGATTTGTCGCCGATTGTGATCAATGAATTGCAGGTTATCGGTTCACGCTGCGGTCCAATGCCTCGGGCGTTGGCTGCACTGGCGGATTCCCGGATCGAAGTGGAATCATTAATTACTGCTCGAGTTCCACTCGAACAGGCCGGGCAGGCAATCCAGCTGGCTTCACAACCTGGCCATTCAAAGGTTCTGATCGAAATCGCTTGATCAGATTCATGACTTCTGCCAAAGTCACAGGTCAGAAGGAAACGGATCCAGCTCGAGTACAATCAGAGAAACATTCTTTTGACTGACGAGATTGAGAGAAAGCACCATGGGACAGAATTCATTGATGACCAGCGATTTGCTGCATGCCTACTCCCTCGGCCCGCAGCAGTTGGCCGATGCGATTGCTGACATGACTCCCGAGGAAATCGATGCCCAGCCAATCGTGGGGCAATGGTCCACTCGGCAGGTGGTCTGTCATATCGTGGACTTCGAGCCAATCTACGCCGACCGCATGAAACGGGTTCTGGTCGAAGAGCAACCCAGGCTCATAGGGGGAGATCCGGACCTGTTTGCCAAAGGTCTGGGATATGAACGTCGTGATCTGGAGAATGAACTGGCGCTGATGTCTGCTGTGCGGAAACAGATGATCTCAATTTTGTCAGACGTAGACGAGTCCGCTTACAACCGGACAGGTCTGCATTCTGCTGATGGCCCACTCACGATCACACAATTATTGACCAGAATCACAAATCATGTGCCACACCACCTTGCTTTTATTGAGGAAAAGAAGAAGGCTTTGCGAGGTGCCTGACCACTGGTCACGTTGTGGCGGAATGTTATTGTGAATCCGGGATCAGCAGGATTTCGTCTGCATCGCCGTCCAGATTCAGGTCCATATCCTGCAGATCCGCAGGTTCCAGTGCCTCCAGCGGGCTGATCTCAACCACGGTATTCTCCGCAACGTCATACCCGGCCTGTTGCAGCCAGCGTTGACCGCGTCTGCTTAATGCCTGTTTTGAAGAAGCGGGGGAATCTTCACCCTCGGCATTCTTTACAGGGTTGAACTCGTCCTCGCGTGACGTTTCGATGACCAGCGGGTTTTGTGCCAGTGGAATCGCATCAAACACAAATCGCTCGAACTTGAATGCATTCGGCGCTTCCGGCTCGATCACTCTACTCTCAGAATTCAGGTAAGGTACCTTTTTGTGGGCGATATGAATCGGGAGTCGGGTTGTTCCGGTGGCCAGTCGCTCCAGCAGGTCACGATTCATGACATGGATGGCGATATTGCCTGCCCAGTAAACCAGCATGCCGCTGGAATCTGTTTTTTCGGACAATTCCAGGGGGAGATCGCTGTATTCCACAATGGCCTGCCGCTGATTCATCTGGGCCAGAATCCCAACCCGCTCGGCTGCATTTCTTTTGGCAACCACCTTCGTTGTGATTTCAGAGTTCCGTAAAGAGTGGAATCCCAGCATCACCGGATCACACATCGTGACGCAAGGGTTATCCACCTGATGATAAAACAGAGTCTCGACGCCATGGTGTTTCATCGATTGAAACAGGTTTGCCCGCTGCAGCGCGTTTAACAGGCCTCCATGACCATCCGGACTGATTGCAACCTGTGTTGGGGATGCCAGCAGAATCTGCCCGGTATTGTCATCAATGGCGGGCATGGTTCCCTGGCGAAACAGATAGACATCTTCGGGCGGATACCCAAACCAGGCATGTTCCGAGAGGAACTGTTCGGTTTCATCATGCGTGGCATCGCTGGTCATGATGAAGTAGGGAATCCGTACACCATGACGGTTGGACAGAGCCAGCAGTTGTTCAAAGAAAATCTGAAAGAGAGTGCGGGACGTTACCGGGCCGATCGGAAACATGCCTTTCGGATGGGGAAAGCCGAGCCGGGTTCCCTGTCCCCCTGCCACCAGAATGGCACCCACGCGACCAGCATCCAGCAGAGCCAGTCCCGCTTCTCTTGCCTGAGCCCAGCTGGTGATTTCGTCCTGCGATTCCGGGAGACGGATCGCATTCTCGAGTGGCTGGATCTCGGGCAGGGATTCAGTTGCCGTTCCCGCCAATGCCTGGGGAATCAGATTTCGCATCTCATCCCAGGGGATTTGAGCGATTTGTTCTTCCAGCAGTTGCCGATCCGCTGCGTCCAGCTTTTCACAGGCCGTGATCAGATGAGTTTGATTCAGTTCTTGAAGGGTGTCGCGTAATGAGTCGTTCATTTTAAAGTCAGTTGAGCGGTGGTGAGTTCCGTAAGGGGAGGCATCGTTCAGGATCAGGGGAGCAGTTCTGGTCCCGGCCCAGCGTTACGCAGGTAAAGCATCAAACTGTAGCAGACCACAAACGTCACGACGATCGTCCCCAGATTCAGGATGAATTTGGCTCGCCCCGGTTTATAAATGGCAACGATTTGTGCGATCAAGCAAATCAGTGCGACCATTCCAAATTTGAATCCGACAAACCCATGTTTGCCCCAGTGATGCAGGAAATAGCGGGCGACAGGATTGGATTCCACAAAGTTGCCGCTCTGCAGCAGAATCCAGGTCATGAACACATCCAATGCGCTGACCAGGATAAAAAGTGTGGTTTCGTTCTCGAGAGGAAGTTTACCGGTCAGAAATCCGAGAACTCCTCTGGCTTTGTGTTTCTGAACCATTCTGGCATCCTGCTTTGACTGAAATTCAGTTATCAGCTTCTTCATCAATGTACAGCATTGTGGCACAACTGCTGCAGAACTGAATCGGTCCCGTTTTGATGAGAATACGCTGCTGAGGTGTCAGATTCACAAAGCAGTTTCCACAGGCTCCATTACTGATAGGACCCATGGCCTTGGCACCGCGGCTTTTTACAAGTCGTTTATATTGCTCCCGAGGCTCGGAGGGGAGCATTTTTTCCATATCGACAAGTTCAGTACTCAGTTGTTCAATTGTGGCTTTGCAGCGGACTTCATCTTCCTGAAACTGAGCTTGAAATGACTTGAGTTCCTGTCGGGCATTTTCGAGCGATTTTTCGAAATTCGGACGCTTGGCTGCCTCGGCTTCCATCAGGTCAAACGATTCGAGGATCTCATCTTCCAGGACGGACTTGGCCATTTCATCTGCCCGGATCTGTTCTTTGAAGGCATCGAACTCTCGATTGGAACTTGCTGAATTCAGCTTGGCCTGAAGGTCCTGCAGTTTCTTCTCAACGGTTTTGAGTTCCAAAGATTTGGAATCCGAATTCATTTTTCTCCTTTTGAGAGCCTCCAGGAAGTCAGCCAGCTCCTGTTCCCGTTTCTTGACAATCCCTTCCCGGATTTGAATTTGTCGAGGTCCTTTCTCGATCTTTTCCCGAGCCTGCTCAAGATTCTGCAGGATCTGGTGTAATGCTTTGAGGGACAGGGTTGTCGAGGACATTCTCCGGGAACTCCGTTGATGTGAAGAGAAAGTGAGGCCGAATCAGCACCGGAATGGTTTCTTCATCTGCTTTTTGCATTGTACAACCAGATGCCGTGTCAGCCAGCCAGTTCGGTCCTTCCGGGATGTTTTCGTCCAGATTGGCCGCTTCAGACCCGTTCTTCCGCATTCGTCTTGTGGCATTGGCGAACAACTGCCAAGATACAGACTGAATAGGGGGAAATCTGCGGAGAGATCTGTCAGAACAGGACTGAAATCCTGCAGGGTTTCATCAAGGAGCGGAGTTTTCAGGAATGAATCTGGCAACGGAAATAGAGGGACCTGTTGCAGTCATAGGTGACGTGCATGGGCAGGTCGATAAACTGGGAGTTCTGCTGGATCGAATCCAGGATGCCCCGGACTTTGATCGCCGCTGGGTTGTATTTGTCGGAGATTATGTCGACCGGGGTCCGGATACCCGGGCAGCCCTCGAAATGGTGCTCGAGTTCATGGAATACCATCCCCGCACCACGGGGATTGCAGGCAATCATGATTTTGCCATGTGTGCTTCACTGGGTCTGATTGAAGCTCCGGAATACTCCAACTGGGCTGATCGCTGGCTGGATCATTATGATGCCCAGAGCACCTTCTCTTCCTACGGTGTGAAATATGGTGACCTGGATGCACTTTATCAGGCAGTGCCAGCTCAGCAGCGGGAATTTCTGGCCAGTCTTCCCTGGGTTGTGGAGCATCCCGAGTACCTGTTTGTGCACGCCGGGCTGGATCCCTATTCCGCTACGGAAATGCAGTTACGCATTCTGCGTCAGCGCGATTTTTCCCTGAATCGTCCGCAGTGGCTCTGTGAAAAAAAATATGCCGAAGATCCCGTGCCAGCAGACTGCACGAAAACGGTGGTTTCGGGGCATGTCTGGTTCAATGATGTCATCATCAGGCCCCAGCGGATTCTGTGTGATACCACAGGTGGACGCGAAGGTAATCTCAGCGCAGTCCTGTTGCCTGAAATGCAGGTTCTCACCTCGGGACGGCAGCAGAGAAGGACTTCGGCAAATATGCCTGTCATGTCCGCTCCGGAGCCTTCCCGCAGCTGGTGGAAGTTCTGGTAACAGTCAGACTATCCGGTACTATTCGTCTTTGACTGGCAGGGCATCATCCAGCACATCCTTGTTCGCCTGGAAGCTTTTGCCGTCAACATCGACGAAAACAGGGAAGCTTAATGCGGCGGGTTGATCCTTCCCTTCCGCTGGACCCATCACAGGTCCCAGTTGGGATTTTTCCCCGGCTGCCAGCACGATGATGTGAGCATCTCCCGAGAGATGATAAGACAACTTCTGTTCGAACTTGGTTGCTCCGGACTGAAACTGATCCGGATGAGATTCCCGGGTGCGATCCAGTTCAGGAATCCGTTTTCCATTTACAAAGACAGAAACCCGATCAATATCACACCAGTTGGGACATTGCACTTTCACATCCAGCACAACATCCCCGCTCGAACAGAGGAACTCATCTCCGGGACCGAAAACTGAGGAATTTTTATCCCCCGCAGCCTGAACAGTCACGGACAGGAACGGTCCGTTGGACATGATGATCTGACCCTGTTTGCAATTTTGCACGATTTCTGGTGTCGAGATTTGGGCCGGGTCATCTGTAGAACACTTCACCCAGTTTCGCAGCGGTCCGGAGCCATGGAAGTTGTAATGGGCGTCGGTGTTGACCACACCTTTGATGCGGAATCCCTGGTTCAGCAACTGGAACCAGTTGAAAATCCGGTTGTTGCGGATTCGTGATGAGGAATCAACATCTGTGCCGATACTGATTGCTCCACTCAGAGGATGAATTTCCATGACATCGATAAAAGGAAACGATGCCGAGTGACCTTCGTCAGGAACCTGGTTGCCATCTTTATCGTAAAACAGCCAGCCGATATCCGGATGATTCTGCTGCACCAGTTTTTCACTGCGGTTATCCCACAGAGCGACTCTTTGAATCTGAACTTCCGGTGAAAGATCCGTAATC
>JAGQQT010000810.1 GCA_020426065.1 Planctomycetaceae bacterium
GTTCCCATTGTTCGTCTCACTGGCAGCCTTTGACGGACTTCGTCCGCCCGGAATTCTTCCGGGCCGTCGCTACTCATTCCGACGGCACTGGCGGCACCATTTCTGGAGCGGGTGCTGGCTCGGGCGTATATTGCCGCTGGGCAGATTTCTGCTGATCTTCGGCCTGCATTGCCCAGTATTTCATGCGGTATTCAGCGGGATAATACGCCTGCTTGCAACACCGTTCGTGGCAGCAGCGACCGTTTCCGCAGGGGCAGAGCCGATTATTCCAGCCGAACCTCCGCCAGTCCGGCATGCCAATTCGGCTCACATCCAGGCCGGGAACATAGAGCGGATCCAGGGCCCACTTGGTATCCGCCACCCGATCCACTACGGTTCCATACCCATCCGAACCACGCATACAGTGGCAGCCGGTCATCGAGAGCAGGAGCAATCCGGCAAGGGCCAGTCCGGTTTGTGGGCAGCGCATCGCGTTCTTCCCTGAAATCGCGGCGGAATAAGATCAGTCTGTAATCAGGATCGGTTTCCTTTCAGACTGTTCCGTGAAAAAAGAACAGTCTGGCGGCGGTTGAGAGAAACCATGGGAAAAGAAGTTCTTTTCAGGAAAGCTGGGAAAAGCCTGAGGATTCTCCCGCCAGCACCGGTTGCGTAACTATAATGCCTCTGGATGATTCCCCATGACTGTTTGAATGTCCCCCCTCATGACCAGCGACTCGAACCAGAAACACCCTCCCGAGATTCTGATTTATCCGGATGGCCGGACTGTCGAAGTGCACGATGTTCCCTCTTCCACCTCACGCAAGGTTCAATCGAACCGTCTGTTCTACTGGGCGGTGGGGCTGTTTCTGGCGACCTGCCTTTCAACCTGGTATGTGGGGCATACCCGTTATCAGGATGGCTTCGGATTCATGATCCCGGTCATGGCAATTCTGTTTGCCCATGAAATGGGTCATTATGTGACGTCCCGTTTTTATCGATCGCCGGTCACGCCACCCCTGTTTATTCCGATGCCCTTCTCTCCGCTCGGGACGTTTGGAGCGTTGATTATCAAAAAGGGGAGCCGGGAAGATCGCCGGGCACTCTTTGATATCGCAATTGCCGGGCCGCTGGCCGGACTCGTGATCGCGTTGCCGGTTTGCATTTACGGAGCCATGATTGCCACCGCGGTCCCTCGTGAACAGGTTCCCAGCGGTGAGATCCAGTTTATCGCGCCCCGGCTGATGTCCTGGATCGTGATCTGGGTCCGTGGCGAGTGGCCACCCGGCACTTCAATGGAAAGCGCGGTGCTGGACGCCGGCTGGGTCGGGATTTTTATTACCGCCCTGAACCTGATCCCGATTGGCCAGCTTGATGGCGGCCACATTCTTTACACGCTCATCGGCAAGAAAGCACATCGCGTGGCCGAGGGACTGATTATCTTTTCGCTGGCCCACATGGTCGTGACCGGAAACGGGACCTATCTGCTGATGGTCCTGTTGATCATGATGATGGGTCCGTACCATCCCCCCACATCAAATGATCGCGCGCCGCTCGGCTGGTTCCGCATCGTGCTGGGCTGGCTCACACTCTCGTTTATTCTGGTCGGCTTCACACCCACACCCATTATTGGCCTGTGAGTTCCGCCTCGCGTTTTGCCTTGGGGAGTTTTGTGCCGCAGTGACGGCAGTACAGGGCATCGATCTCGTGTTGATGCAGATCGCAGTTGGTGCAGGGAAGATCGAGAGACCGATCCCCCCTTGTGGCCGCCACAATTTCCACCGAGAAGATCCCCGTTGGTACAATGATGATTCCATAACCGAGGATCATCGCAACTGC
>JAGQQT010000811.1 GCA_020426065.1 Planctomycetaceae bacterium
GCCGATACCGATCCGCAGCGGACAGGGGTTGAGCCGCTCGAACCCAAAGCCCGCTCTGCCGGATCTGAAAAGACGGTCGCGATTGCCAAAGAGTTTCTGGCCAAGGCACGTGAAGTTCTGAAGGACGATTTCCCCGCCAACTTCCTCACTCTGCGTGGGATTGCGAAAAAGCCGGAAATTCCCTCTTACGAAGAGGTTTACGGAACTCGCTCTGCTGCGATTGCGGTCTATCCCATGTACCGCGGACTGGCACGACTGGTCGGCATGGATGTGCTCGATGCCGGTCAGACCATTGAAGATCAGTGTGATCGACTCAAAGCGGCCTGGAACGATTACGACTTCTTCTTCATGCACTTCAAGTACACGGACTCCACCGGCGAAGATGGAAACTTCGATGCCAAGGTGCAGCGGATTGAACAGCTGGATGCAGCGATTCCGCGGATTCTGGCGTTGAATCCGAATGTCATCATTGTAACGGGTGATCATTCCACCCCCAGCAAGATGAAAAGCCACAGCTGGCATCCGGTGCCAACCCTGATTGCGGCCGATCATTGCCGCTACGATGACTGCCAGACCTTCGGGGAATCGAGCTGTCTGCGTGGGGGGCTTGGGCAATTCCAGGCCAAATACCTCATGCCGTTAGCGTTAGCCCATGCCGGACGACTGGAAAAGTACGGAGCCTGATTTTCTCAGGTCTCCTGTCGAGGCGAAAAACATCTTGTCCGGGGAACAGCGAGCGCGTACACTGTTTTGAAGGTGTCGTTGCGCGAACGAGGTTCCTGTGACAGAGTCCAGCCTGGCTAGATCTGTCCAAAATCTCTGCGGAGAAATAGATCGTGCCACGCAAGGATGACTGTTGATGCACTTACTCGAGAACTGAAGTCGTCTTGAACCATGGCACTTACGCAGCCTGACCGCGAATTGCTCGAAGCCTGCCTGAACAGGCAGCCGCAGGCCTGGCAGAAATTTGTCTCCCGATTTCTCCCGCTGTTTGTCCACGCGGTCCGGCATACCGCCGATGCTCACAGTTACAGACTGTCCCCGGACGATCTGGATGAAATTTGTGGTGAAATTCTCACCGCCATGGTTGCCGATGATTTTCGCGTGCTGCGTCGCTTTCGTCGGAAAAGTTCCCTCGCAACCTATCTGGCTGTCATTGCTCGCCGCGTGGCCGTGAGGGATGTCGCCCGCCGTCGCAAGGAAAACAGTTTCCGCGATACGACCAGCGAAGTTGTTCAGAACCAGAAAGCCAACGGAAAGCCGGTTGAAGATCTGCTGATCTCCCGCGAGCAGGCTGAAGAACTGCTCAATATGCTATCCGATCGTGAGGCCGCCGTGGTTCGGATGCGGTTCCTGGAAGAAAAATCTTACGAACAGATCTCCAGCGAACTGAATCTCAACCCGGATTCAATTGGTCCGATTCTCAACCGGATCAAAGAATATCTGCGCCGAATGCAGAAGTGACTTTCACTCTGCACAGTTCTCAAATCAGCCAGGCCAGTGCTCAGCGATTTTTCTTCGCAGGAATGTGACACTCCGTTCGAGCTGCTCCATTCCCTCCACGCCATCTTCAATACTGATCCAGCCGTTAAAGCCTTTTGATTTCAGTTCGCTGAAGATTGCATCGTAATCATTGAGTCCCTTGCCGATTTCCCCGTGACGCAACCGCTTGGCGTAGCCTTCGGCCCCGGTTTCTTCCCGGCGGAGATCTTCAATCGTGCCTTCGATCAGGTATCGGTCGCTGGCATGCATCGTCACCACGCGATCGGAAACGCGTCGGAGTAACTCCAGTGGATCCTCGCCTGCCAGGTACG
>JAGQQT010000812.1 GCA_020426065.1 Planctomycetaceae bacterium
ACCCTTTTCTCTCAATACACTGCTTTTTTCGTTGATTATAAGTTTGTGTAGATACCATTGCCCTCCGGGAGGGTCAGCGATGCCGGGGAGGGAGAACATTGACCACACGTGTTTCTCAACAGCAAAACACCATCGCTTGCCGCTGGATGAGATCTCTTAAAAATGCTGAACCATCTGAGTTCACACTGGCATTGCCGATAGATAGAGTTTCCAATCAGGTTGCGCTCATCGTATTTGTAAAAACGACATCACTTCGTTCCCTTTTCACCGCCACAAGAACGAACTTTGACTCACTCCGACCTTTCTGATAGAACCCGGTTCCCTTCCTCCGCGATATCTCTCGCGGAACAAAACCCTTCCCTATTGATCTCACCTGTTTTCCGCTTGATCTGTTTTCTGGGTGGTCTGGTTCTGCTGGCAGGTTTTCTGCTGGCTGCCTCACTTGCCCCGGCAGAACAGGGATACGGAACACATCAGCAATTGGGCCTGCCTCCGTGTACAATTCAGTTCCTGTTCGGAATACCCTGTCCAAGTTGCGGCATGACCACGAGCTTCGCCTGGTTTGTGCGGGGCCAGATTCTGGCCTCGATGAGAGCCAATGTGGGCGGCACAACTCTGGCCAGCGGCTGCCTGATTCTCATGATCAGCCTGTGGCGCTTCAGCTGGACGGGAATCGCTCCTCCGTGGAAACGGATCGAGCGGACACTGATTGTGTTTCTTACCGCTTTTCTGATCATCAGTTGCGCACAGTGGGCCGTCAGGTTTTTCCTCGGGTCGCCTGCTTTCTGATCCCTCTGCTGCTGCTCTCCACATTGTCCGGCTGTTCGTTAATGGTGATGGCCGGAAAGATGTTCATGGGAGATCCCAAAGTTCGTTCTGCCTTCAAGCAGCGGACGGGAGTCGATCTGGTCGACGAAGAAAAGAAGGTCATGATCGTCTGCTCCACTCCGGAGTTTCTGCGGACCGAACACTCCTCACTCCAGCATGATATCGTCGATGGCATGTACCGCCGTTTTCGCCTGCACGATGTCGACTGCATCAACCCCAACAAGGTCGACACCTGGTTGAGCAGCATTGGTGGCGTGTGGGATGACATGAGTGAAATCGCCCAGGAATTTGAAACTGATTACATCATCCATATCGAAATCGATGAAGTGAAATATCGAGAAGATAACAGTCCACAGTTCTTCCGTGGCAACGCCCATGGCATGGTTTCCGTTTACGCTGCCCGGGAAACTCCCGGTGGCAAGGGAGCCTTCCTGGTGTTCCAGCAGGAGTACCAGTCCACATATCCCTCGCATTATCCCATCGCAGCGGACCACATGTCCGAGCGTGCCTTTGGCGAGAGATTCAACAAGCAGATTGCCAATGAACTGGCTCGTATCTTCTATGATTACCACGCCAACGAAGGAGTGGATTGACCCTTCCTTCCTGATCTTTCCTTTCCCGACATTCCGATCACCGCCCGATTCCCACCTCTCACTCACAAGGTTTTTACGATGCCCGCTCCTCTTCGATCCGGTTTGTGTAAAGGGTTGTGCATCGCGCTGATCCTGGCGTTTTCGATCCCGTTAACCGGTTGTAACTATGCCATCCTCCTGGGTTATCTGATTGGAGGTCCCCCCAGCATTGAACCCGACTTCGACATCCAGACCAACAAGTCCATGAGTGACAAGGAAGTTTCGGTCTGCGTGGTGGCATTTGCTCCGACCGAACTGAAATGGGACTTTGACAAAATTGATCATGAACTGGCCCGCTATGTGGCCTTTCGGCTGGTTGAGCACGACATCAAGGTCGTCAATCCGGATCAG
>JAGQQT010000813.1 GCA_020426065.1 Planctomycetaceae bacterium
TTCGACCATCTTCTGGGTCACTTCAGAATTTGGACGCACACCGAAAGTCAACCGGGATGGAGGACGGGATCATCATGCCCGCTGTTACTCGAACCTGATTGCGGGGGGTGGATTCACCCGGGGGCAGATTTATGGCGTGAGCGATGCCACCGGCAATGAACCGGCACGCGAGGCCGTCCCACTCGAAAACCTCCTGTTCACCATTTACAACCAGTTGGGGATTGATGCCAACAAGGAATTGCTGGCCTTTGGAACCCGTCCCATTGAGATCATCAAGGACGGCAAGCTGGTCGAAGCGCTGCTGGCATGAGAAATGGTGATCTGACTGGAACCGGCAGTTCAGCGATGAGGAAATTGAAGATGAGGCATTTGACAATCAGACCATTCATGGACCAGCCAATTGCGAGTCTTCTTGGGAGAACTGCCAGACAGAACTGTCTGGTCGCTTTGGTTCTGACTTGCAGCCTGTTCGTGTTCAATTCCAGGATTGTGGCTGGCGCCATGACAAAGAATGTCGAGGCCGTTCGTCCCCGGATTGGCCAGCAGGGAACAACAATCGATGTCCAGATTCAGGGGGTCTCCCTGGCAAATCCCCGGCAGATCATTTTCTTCCGACCGGGAATTCGTGCCGTTGACATTCAGACTGCTCCCGAGCCTCCCCGCTCCCGTGGCTTTGCACATGGAGGACGAATTTCTGAGGAGATTCGCTGCCGGTTTGAAATTGCTCCCGACTGTCCACCGGGCGAGCATGCTTTTCGTGTATTAACTGCAACAGAGTTAACCTGCATTGGCACGTTTCATGTTTCTCCTTTTCCGGTCATCGATGAAGAGGAACCCAATAATGCCTACAGTAATGACACCCTGAAAACCGCAATGCCGGTTTCATTGAATGTGACCGTGCGAGGTCAGCTGGGAAATGGTTCCCGGGAAGATGTGGACCTGTATCGAATGACTGGCAAGGCCGGTCAGCATCTGACCGTGGAAGTGGAATCTGCCCGCCTGGCCGATCAGCATTACGGCGATTCCGAGTTCGATCTCAAAGTCAGAATTCTCGATCAGGACGGACGTCCTCTGGCCGTGAATGATGATAACCCGCTGCACATTCAGGATCCGGTTGCCTCCATCGTACTGCCTCATGATGGGGAATACTTTATTGAAATCCGTCGGTCGATCTTTACGCCCAGCGAGACGCTATATTGTGTTCATATCGGAGACTATCGACGACCACGGGCAATCTTTCCTCCCGGTGGAAAACTGGGAACCGATCTGGAAATCACTTACCTGGGTGATCCCGCAGGGAGCTATCAACAACATGTTCAACTGCCACAGCAGCCTGGAACCTTCGAATACTTTGGCTCATCAGAGGCATTAGCTCCGACTGGCATGAAACTGCGTGCGTGTCCTTTTCCCAATGTCCTGGAAGATTCCAGCAGTTCCGTCACAGCTGTCTCTGATTTACCCGTCGCCTTGAACGGAATTGTAGAATCTCCTCACGATGTTGACCGTTACCGACTCTCGGTGAAGAAAGGGGAAAAACTGCGGATCCGCGTTTTCGCCGCTGCACTCGGCTCACCAATTGACGCAGCCATCCGCCTGATTCCACTCGACCAGAACGGCCAGCAGGGAACTCCGGAACTGAATCAGGATGATTCCCCCGTGAATGATCATGATATTTTCGGAACCAGTTTTCGCGGCGGTGGGGGATTGCCCGAGGCAATCGATCCTTCAGTCGTCTGGGATCCGAAACAGGCTGGGGATTATCTGCTGGAAATTCGCGATACCAGTGGCTCCGGAGGAGAAACCGGTATTTA
>JAGQQT010000814.1 GCA_020426065.1 Planctomycetaceae bacterium
AGTCGAGCGACATCGTCCCGGTTTGTGTGATGATCTCCAAACGCCCCAAAGCTGAAATGATGGTCAATGGCAAAGTGCCGGACTTTCATCCAGCCGCTTCGTTCAAAATTCCCCGTCAGCAGGCCAGTCCAGTCATTGCTGTCGGCGTTCAGGTGTTCCAGCAGACGGGTCACGCCCGGCAGGACTTTGCCATTGCGATCCGCCAGATGAGTCGGCAGCAGGGAAAAGTACCGCTGTTGAAACCGTTCGAAAGTGGCCGGATCTGCAGGGAGTTCAAACCAGGCAAACAGGTCCTGAACAATCGCGGAATCGGTGCGTCCGGCATAGCTGATGTCGCAGTCCATTTCCGTCACGCCGAATTCCACACGCAACGCATCTTCCATGGCGGCCTGACCGGCCCGGCCACTGTTCAGAAGGGTTCCATCAATGTCGAACAGAAAGACACGTGACATCTGTATTTATTCCCGTACAGGTCTAACCAGTTGAGAGTCGATTTCAGAAAGACTTCGCAAAATCAGGATATTGTCATGATCCACAGCGGAAACTGCTTCGTTTTCCGATCCAGCGCCGCCGGTTGGCTTCATCAGGAGCCGTCCAGAGGGCGTTTTCAGAGTTCGATACGTGCGGGCCGTTTCGAAATTGGTTAGGATGACAGCCCCCTTGCGGGGACGTGTTGGAGTCGAATTTTCTTCAGGCCAGAACGTAGCGAGTCCTATTGATGCCTTATTTTAGCCGACTGACAGATATTGTGACCTGCTCGTTGACCGCTTTGCTGAACGAATCGGAAAATCCGCAGGAGACTCTCAGCGAGATCGTCAAAGAAATGGAACACGGACTGGCTGGTGCCCAGCGTTCTGTGGAAACGGCTCGCAAAAACCAGGAGCGGCTGCAATCGGAAGCAACCCGAGCCGAAGAAGAAGCTCGACAGTTTGAAACCGAAGCCCTGGACTGCCTGAAAGTCGGGGATGAAAACGGTGCCCGAACGGCTCTGTACCGTAAAAAGGAGGCCGCGGATCTGGCAGCGGGACTCGATCAGCAGATTGCCGTTGCCCGCTCCACTTTTGAAGCCCTGATGACGACCTATCGGGCACTGGAAGCCCGGCTGGCTGAAGCCCGACGCAAGCAGACCGAGTACGGAGGAGCTGACTCCACACCTGACGATGATGTCCTCACCGCTCCCGCTCGACAACTGCGAAAATCCGAAGTGGAAGAAGAACTCGCCATCCTCAAAAAGCAGCTTGGTCAATCCTGAGGCAGCAGCCGGATTTCCTCATCGGTCACCTTGAGGGGGATCTTCAGCGGATCACAGATCGCCTTGAGGACCTGATCGGCAGTCGCCTGATCCACCTGAAAGCTGATCAGCATTTCCGGCAGATGCCCCGCCTTGCGGAGTTCTTCCAGATCATAAACGAGCGGGAGTCCTGCATCGGTCAAAAATTTCAGCACTTCCCCGAGTGGCTTGTTTTTGACTTCGAGCGTCAGCCGTCGATCTCTCCAGGCAATTCGCTTTGGCGTGTTTGTTTTCTCAGGTTTCCCCACCAGCCAGTCACCGAGGGCCTGATGAAGTTCTACAGGTCCAGTCACCTGACAGGAACGTTCACTTTGCCTGACCCAAGTCGCCTGGGAAAACCTGGCTCCGAATTTCTCCTGTGCTTCCTTCTGTTGAGCCGTTGTGAGTGTATGCCGCTTCTCGATTACCACAGGATCTTCGACCGGAACAATGGTCAGCACCGTTTCCTTGGTCCATGCAAACGTGAGATCATATTGAAACAGAATCCAGGTGAGGTAATCGATCGCATCAACCTGGTGC
>JAGQQT010000815.1 GCA_020426065.1 Planctomycetaceae bacterium
TCTTTGCTTATGGGTAGCAGGTTACACAATTATGTTCGCAACACCTCAGAAAGAGCACGAATGGTTTCAGGATCTGATGGGAGAATGGCATTTCGTCCATGAGTGTTCCGGAGGTCCAGACGGGAGTCCCATGCGAGCGGAGGGAGACATCTCTGTCAGCTCACTACAGGGTATGTGGACCTTGATCAAAATGTCTGGCCTGGGGCCGGAGGGGAAGCCTTTCACTTCCCTGTTTACTCTTGGCTACGACATTGAACAGCAGAAGTACGTGGGTACGTTTGTGGGGTCAATGATGTCCCAGATGTGGCTCTACGAAGGACAGCTGGATGAAACCGGCCAGAAGTTAATTCTCAACACAGTTGGCCCCCGAATGGATGGAGCGGGGAAGGCCAACTATCAGGATGTGCTTGAAAAGGTCGATGCGGATCGATGGAAACTGGATTCTTTCATTCAGAATGATGACGGAACCTGGATGCATTTCATGGAAAGTCTGCATACACGAAAATCATGACTGCCTTCACGAACAATCTGCTCAAAGGAGAGCTATCTTGAAATATATGCTGCTGATTTATGGTGATGAGTCGTGCTGGACAACAACTGAGCGGGAAGCCTGCATGGTTGAATCCATGCAGCTCTCGGAAAGCCTTGTTGCTGCCGGGAAGCTGATCATGGCTGCTCCTCTGCACTCTGTTCAGGCAGCCACGTCACTGAAAATCCGGAATGGTCAACGGCTGTTGACGGATGGGCCATTCGCGGAGACGGCCGAACAGCTGGGTGGTTTTTATCTGATCGACGTAGAGCATCTCGATGAAGCGATTGAAATTGCCGGGAAACTCCCTCCTGCCAGCAAGGGGACAGTTGAGATTCGGCCGGTGTTTGATGTTGCGGAAGTCCAGGATAATCAGGAGACGGACATCATCAGCCGTCGCGATTTTCCGTTTACTCCCGAGCAAATCTATGCCGCCTTCCGCGACCCGGAACGGCTTGCCCGCTGGTATGGACCGGAAGGGTTTACCAACCAGTTCTCCGAATTTGAATTTGAGTCGGGCGGTACCTGGAACTTCGTGATGGTGGGGCCGGATGGAAAAGAATACGACAACCAGGTTGAGTTCCGCATCATTGATGAACCGAGTCGACTCGAGTTTGATCACGTGAACAATCCGGGGTTTCGATCCATCTGGCAGTTTATTCCGCTCACGAATTCCACCACACACATTCACTGGAGAATGCGGTTTCAATCCGTCAAAACCAGGAACCAGCTTGCCGAGATGTGTCTGACCTGCAATGAGCAGAATTTCGATCGTCTGCTGCAGGAACTGCAACGTTCTGTCTGAATCTCATTTATCATGGAGAAAAGTATGTCTGTCGTTTCTTTGAGTCCCTATTTGTTCTTTGGTGGTCGAGCGGAGGAGGCGATTGAGTTTTATCAGTCTGCCCTGGGTGCACAGCTCGAAATGAAAATGCGGTTTGATGAAAGCCCTGATCCGACTCCCGAGGGCATGCTGGCGCCCGGCTATGAGAAGAAGATCATGCATGCCAGTCTGAATGTCGAAGGCCAGCGGATCATGCTGTCCGATGGCTGCAGCGAACAGGACGGTGGATTCTCAGGATTCAGTCTGGCCCTGACTGTCAGTACTGAAGAACGTGTCCGCGAAATCTTCGCCGCACTCAGTGAAGGGGGAATGGTCCAGATGCCACCCGGGCCAACGTTCTGGTCTCCCTGCTACGGAATGCTGAAAGATCAGTTTGGTCTGCACTGGATGATCATGGTGCTGACGGATCCTCCTGCCTGACAGCAG
>JAGQQT010000816.1 GCA_020426065.1 Planctomycetaceae bacterium
AACCTTTGAGTACTTCAACGAAGAAATCATCGGGAAGGACATTCCAGAAGGTCAGAGCCTCTACCGCACAGATTACACACCAGCTGTCAACGACACCACACTGGTGGACGGCGTGAAAGGCAATAAATATGCCCTGGGGTATTTTGGTTATGCCTACTATGTGCAAAACAAGGCTTCACTGAAGGCCCTCGGAATTGCCAAATCAGCAGACAAGTCTGATTGTGTGGCTCCCACCGAAGAAACCATTGGCAGCGGACAGTATGCACCGCTCTCTCGTCCCTTGTTCATCTATGTCAACAAAGAGTCTCTGCTGACCAAGCCGGAAGTGGCTAAGTTCGTGGAATATTACCTCAACGAAGGACAGGCCCAGGTGAGCGAGGTGGGGTATATCGAACTCCCTGCTGATCGTCTGGAAGCCTCGAAGAAAACTCTGGCCGAAGCACTGGCCGGGGCAGCTGAGTAAGGAATCTGTTGCAACAAAACATTCCCGGTGCCTGACCTGCCGGGAATGTTTTTGTTTGACGAGTCTGGCAAAGTACGAACAGTTGGTGGCGGATTATCGAGAAAAATGCGAAGATTCCCGCTATGAATTTGAGAATAACCGTTCTGATTTAAGCAAGCATGGATCAATCCCGTCACAGCCTGGCCGCCAAGACGAATTTCCGCCGGATATTCGAAGGTTGTGTGCTGTTCAGCCTGTGGATGTGTGCCTTTGTCTCGGTGCTGACAACCGGTGCCATCATTTTTGTGCTGGTCTCCGAATCGGTCCTGGGCTTTGGTGACAACCTGGCGTTCTTCCAGAAAGTTTCTCTGTGGAACTTTCTGACGGATACCGAATGGTCGCCCCAGTATGGCGAAGGGAAATTCGGCATCCTGCCCCTGTTTGTGGGTACGCTCTGGGTCACGGGAATCGCTGCCCTGATCGGACTTCCTATTGGACTGGCCAGTGCGATTTACCTGAGTGAATACGCTTCTCCACGAATGCGGAAGGTTGTCAAACCGCTGCTGGAAATCCTGGCCGGGATTCCGACAGTCGTTTATGGCTACTTTGCCCTGATCTTTATTACTCCCATGATCATCAAGCCGTTCGGTGAATTCCTGGGCTTCAACGTCAATACTTTCAACGCCCTGTCCGCCGGTATTGTTGTCGGTGTGATGATCATCCCGATGGTCACCTCGCTGAGCGAAGACGTGCTGCGAGCGGTGCCGCGTGGCTTGCGGGAAGCGGGTTATGCATTGGGTTCCACGCGACTGGATGTTTCGGTGAAAATCGTCCTGCCAGCCGCGCTTTCCGGTATTCTGGCTTCGTTTCTGCTGGCTGTTTCCCGGGCACTGGGAGAAACCATGGCGGTGACCATTGCAGCGGGGATTCAACCGAAAATCACCTGGAATCCGTTTGATACCGTCTGCACGATGACGGCCAACATCGTGAGTATGGCCAGTGGTGATTCATCGACCGGATCAATCGAATACCGCAGCATCTATGCAGTGGCCCTGTCACTGTTTCTGATGACATTGTTCCTGAACATCCTCTCGCAGTTTATCCTGAATCGCTACCGAGAGGTTTATAATTAACTTGGGTGTGCGACTGGTTGAGAATTCCAGCCGGTTGCGAATATCTGACACACAGACAGAATCTGTCCTTCAACCTGTTCCCTGATTTTTGAATCATGAACGCCACAACCCGCAGTTTTGAAAAAGGGCTCCGAGCCCGACATCGCAACAGTGCGATCTTTGCGGGGGTATGCCTTGTTTCGACGTGGATTGCCCTGTTTGTACTGGCCGTCCTGCTCCTC
>JAGQQT010000817.1 GCA_020426065.1 Planctomycetaceae bacterium
GTCATGAAGCGGGAAATCATGCTGCCGATTCCCAGAAAAATAACCATGTAAACGGCAATCAGCGACATACAGATGACAAAGTCGTCATCAATCCGAGACGTCATGCTGGAAGTGAGTAAGGCAAAGAATCCGAGACTCAACAGATTCATCAGAAAGAAGAGATAGCCACGAGTGCCTCCCGGCATGAAGGGGACCAGGAGCATTCTCAGGAAACCGTTCCGCGGGAGATCACGCCGGATACGGCGGGAAAGTTCATCCCGTTCCATGGAGGCAAAAAACGAGAAAACCCCCAGATGGATCAGGCTCATGATGACGGCCATATAGAAGAGGTCATCATCGAGTGGCCTCCCTGTAAACAGATAGACACCTATCAACATCAGCCAGCCGAGAATGGGCTGCAGGCTGGCGATCAGCCGCACCCCGGTTGCCTTGTTTCCCGAGTCAAACAGCAACTGAGAGATCGTGATCTGTAAAAACAGGAACAGATAGCTGATCCCGATCACGGTCACACAGAATGAGCCCATCATCAGATCCCAGGAAGGGCTGATTTCCCCCTGAATGAACCCTGCTCCAAGGGTATTCACAATCGAAAGGCCGGTAATCAGTCCGCCGATCACAAAGATGGAGGAGATGGCCTGGATCTGTTTATTCCGGGCGACAGTGCTGAGCATGAGCGTGAAAGTACAAAGCAGAATGGCCACCCCCTTGAGCATCAGCAGGGACATGACCGTGGCAAACAGGTCGAAACCCTGCAAAAGCGATGTGAAGGCAATGAAAGGCGCAATTGCGGAATAGTAGACAAGAATCTGGACAATCGAATTGAACAGCTTTCCCAGCACGATCTGTCGGGGCGTGAGTGATGTGATGCTCAAAAGCTCATAGGTCTGTCCATCCTGTTCGTTGGCCAGACTGCGAAAAGCACCAAAGGGGACAATCACGGTCACCGCTGCGCTCAGTACAAAAAAGAAGGCCATCAGAAAATTTCTGCTCGGTGAGCCATACTCAAGGCTCTGATTGGCCATCACGATGCCAAACAGGCAGATCAGCCAGGAGGCAATTAACAGCAGCATGAAAGTCGCTACGAAGGAGCGGCTTTTAAGAGCCTGCCTGGTTTCCTTAACCAGAATCGGATTCATCCAGTCGCTGAAATGATCAAAACGCTCTTCCGACAGAACTGTTGTTGACATAGTCAAATCCCGGTTGGCTGAAAAGGAATCCTGGAGGAATCTCCAGAGAAAACATTATGGCAGATAGGCGTTCAGTAAGCATCCGATGTCAGGAAAAAACCTGAGAACTGGTCCAAACAGACTAACGCTGTTTTACTCATTCCAGATCAGAATAATTCCCCTGATTGTTACAACCCAAACTCCACGGCTCGGTAATTCCCCTCAGCATGTGCCCAATTGAGACAAATCCACGACACAGGATCTAGTGTTGACGTATCAATTTTTCAACACCTTTCTCGTTGCATTTCGGCAACATGAAAAATCCTGGGAGGCAAGATGGCACGGATTCTCTGTATTGACGATTCAAAATTTTCCCGCAGCCGGGTCACCACCCCGTTGAAGGCTGCCGGGCACGAAATTCTTGAAGCCGCCGATGGTGTGGAAGGTTTCGAGCAATTTGAAACCTGTTCACCAGATCTGATCGTGTCTGATCTGCTGATGCCAAACCGGGATGGGATCGAGCAGTTACGGATGATACGAGCCACCGGATCGAAAGTTCCGGTCATCATTGCCAGTGCCGATATCCAGGAATCAACACGTCAAACCTGCGAGGAACTGGGGATCCAGGGA
>JAGQQT010000818.1 GCA_020426065.1 Planctomycetaceae bacterium
TTGGGGGGGGATTCAATCTGCGGAAAACGTTCCCGCAATCGATCGATGACCAGCCCTGCTTCCTGAACACTGAGCGTGGTTTGAGTCAGAAAAGCAATCCTGGCATCCGCTGGAAAGGAAAGCTGGTCGACATCTTCCGCTGTTTCGACAAGCGTGATGCTTTCTGGAGCTTCCCCCATGGTACCAATTACTTCATCGTGACCTTCATGGCCAATCAGAACGATATGATAGCCGCTCCTGGCATACTTGATGGCTTCCAGATGCACCTTGGTCACCAGGGGACAGGTGGCATCTATGGTGTGCAGCTGACGCTCCTGGGCCAGCTTGCGAATCTGGGGCGAAACCCCATGTGCGCTAAACAGGAGAATGGAACCGACCGGAACCTCTTCGAGCCGATCGACAAAGGTCACACCCTCACGTACGAAACGATCTACCACGTACTTGTTGTGAACAATTTCGTGGTAGACAAAAACCTGGGAGCCGAACAGCTTGACGGCCTCCTCCAGACACTGAATTGCCATATTTACACCCGCACAAAACCCGCGAGGATTGGCAAGGATGACTTTCATTGATCATAATCCTGTAAGAGTCAGTAACTCAGACCGCCACCAGCGGAATGCCTGAGCCAACTCAATCATAGAGATGTGAGACAGGAGAGCAAACAGTCTCCCCCTTTTCTCACCCGAAATCTGCACGTGCGGCAAACTGTTCAAGGAAATAGATATGGGATTTTTCGACAAACTCCGGGCAGAACTCATCGATATCATCGAATGGATTGATGATTCGCACCATACGCTGGTCTGGCGATTTCCTCGCTATAACAATCAGATCAAGCACGGCGCCCAGCTGATTGTCCGCCCCGGACAGATGGCGATTTTTGTCCATCGCGGTGAACTGGCTGACGTCTTTGAGCCAGGTCATTACAGCCTGACCACAGATAACCTGCCCATCCTGTCCACTCTGCAGGGTTGGAAATACGGATTTGACAGTCCTTTCAAATCGGAAGTGTACTTCGTCAGCACCCGCCAGCTGACCGACCTGAAATGGGGCACTCCCAATCCAATCATGCTGCGGGATCCCGATTTTGGTCCCATCCGACTGAGAGCCTTTGGTACGTATGCCCTGCAGGCCCAGGATCCGCGAGCGTTGCTGAAGGAGCTGGTGGGAACCGACTCCCAGTTCGATGCCGACGAAGTCTCGGAGCTGATGCGTTCGATTATTACCAGTGCCCTGGCAGATATGCTGGGGGAAGCCAAGGTCGCTGCTCTCGATCTGGCCAGCAGATATCGAGAAATGTCCGAGAGCTTGCGGAAGGAAGTCGCCGAGCGGATTGATGATGAATACGGATTGAACATTCCGCAGCTGTTCATCGTAAATATCTCGTTACCGGAGGAAGTCGAGAAGGCGATCGACACCCGCTCCAGCATGGGTGTGATTGGCGATATGAACCAGTACCAGCAGTTCCAGATGGGAAAAGCCATGCTGGCAGCCGCTGAGAACCCGGCAGGCGGCGGTGCGGCAGAAGGCCTGGGACTTGGCATGGGCTTTGCGATGGCCGGACGTATGATGAATGCTCCCGGTACCAATCCGACAGGCGGAATGGTTGCTCCCCCTCCGCCCCCCACGGCTGCCACCTGGCATCTGGCCAACAATGGCGTTTCTGAGGGACCTTACACACTCCAGCAGGTGGTCCAGGGAATCACCTCTGGCCAGATTCCAGCTACGGCCTACGGCTGGTCAGCCGGTATGTCCAGCTGGCTGCCGATCAATCAGATTCCGGAGTTCCGAGTCAAC
>JAGQQT010000819.1 GCA_020426065.1 Planctomycetaceae bacterium
GGGCGGTCACGAACCTGACCGATCTCACGAAAGAAGTTGTGAGCATGATTTCTCATCTCAGCAAATTCCGCGATCGAAACATCGAGATCCTGACCAACGACCCCATTTATGCTGAAGTCAACGCCAGTGAAATGAAGCAGGTGGTGTTGAACCTGGTTTCCAATGCCCTGGAGGCCATGAGCAGTGGTGGTCATCTGCAGATCGAATTGATGCCACTCAAACGAAATGTCGATCTGATTTTCCGGGACGATGGCTGCGGAATGACTCCCGAGGTTCAGCAGCAGCTGTTTGATCCTTTCTTCACTCAACGCCAGGGTGGTGGTGGAACCGGGCTGGGGCTTTCGATCACACACCGGATCGTGGAAGACCATCATGGCTCGATTGAAGTCTCAAGCGAAGGTCCTGGAAAAGGAAGCACATTCCGGGTTCGAATCCCGATCAGCGCCAATCATGAAAACGGGGAACAGAGCTACCTGGAAGAAACCAGCTATTACGCTGCCTGAAACCAGAACTGGTCCGAAAACTTCTCAGGGCATCAACGATGGAAGAGACCAGCTACATCTGTGATCACTGTGGCGAAGAGATTGTGATTCCTGTCGATCCAACCGAAGGACAGGAACAGAGCTACGTTGAAGACTGTCCGGTCTGCTGCAGCCCGAATCTGATTCATGTCTCGTTCCGAAACGGCATTCCTTCCGTGTGGGCCGAATCGGAACAGGACTGAATCCCGCTCTACTTCAGCATTTCCTTCAGCTGGGCAATCACTTCCTCTGTGCTGGCCAGCTGATTTTCCAGGTTGGCCAGTGTTTCCCGCACATTGTTGACGACATCAGCGGGAGCACCGCTCACAAATTTCTCATTACTCAACTTTTTGGCATGCCCGGAGATGAATCCCTTCAGTTTCTCGGCTGATTTCTCCTGACGCTGCAACTCCGCTGCCAGATCGACCACGCCTTCGAGCGGGATGTAGCCATCCAGTTCACCAATCGTAAAACTGGCTGCTCCGGGCGGACATACCACTTCTGCCCCAGCTGCTTCCAGTACGGCCTTTGCCAGGTTGTCAAACTGGCCGGAGATGGACTGCATCTGCTCGGCGATTTCGGCGGAGGCGCGAACGTTGAGCTTTAATGCCGTCCCTGGAGGAATTCCGTAAACGGAACGGACATTTCGCACTGCGATCACGGTTTCCCGCAGGCGTTCAAACCGGGCTTCAATTGTGGAGTCGATCCATTCTTTCGGCAGAGCAGGCCAGCTGGCAATGACCACAGCTTCTTCAGCCGCATTTGGCTCGAAAAATCCCCGCTCTGGAGCAAACTCTGCCAGACGCTGCCACAATTCTTCGGCCACAAAAGGCACGAAGGGTGAAAGCATCCGCAGCAAAGTATCGAGCACGGCCACCAGCACTCGCTGTGCTTCTGGTTTCTGGGCCTCATCCCGCAAGCGGGGCTTGATCATCTCCAGATACCAGTCGCAGAATTCATTCCAGGTGAAATCGCGAATGGTGCGGGTGGCATTGTCAAACTGATACCGCTCCAGGCAGGTCGTCACTTCAGCCACCGTTTCAGAAAGCCGACTCAGAATCCAGCGGTCTTCAAGCGGCAGTGTTGAGAAATCAATCTTGCCGGGTGTGTAACCTTCCAGATTGAGCATTGCAAAGCGGGCGGCATTCCAGAACTTGTTACAGAAATTACGGCCATATTCAAATCGCTCGGAAACCATCCGCGCCACCGGCTCTCCTTCGTCCGGTTCGAAGTTGGGGCTGGAGTACTGCAACGATCGCTTTGACTTGGGA
>JAGQQT010000081.1 GCA_020426065.1 Planctomycetaceae bacterium
GGATTGGGAATGGGCAACTCTTCATCGTCTTGCATAGCCGATTATAGGCTGGCACTGCTGGCAAAAGAATGCTGTTTTCGGCCTTGGGAAAAGACGAGTTCTAAAAACCACTGTCGACCCAGCCACCTTCCGGCTCGCTGAGCGGGCTGTAATCGACAAACCGGAGTTGTTGCTTGATCCAGGTCAGATGGGCATCCCCGATGGGACCGCTTCGGTTTTTGGCGACGATGACAAAGGCTTCCCCCGGGCGGTCTTCCGGATCGTAGGCCTCAGGGCGGTGCAGGAACATGACCACGTCGGCGTCCTGTTCAATTGCTCCCGATTCTCGCAGGTCGGCCAAGCGGGGCCGCTTGTCCTCCCGCTGCTCGACTCCCCGGTTCAGCTGGGCCAGGGCAATCACCGGAATGTCCAGGTCCTTTGCGAGAAACTTCAGGCGACGGGTGATCGAGGCAATCTGCTGTTCACGCGGCTGGTTCTTGTCTTCCGCTTCAATCAGCTGCAGGTAGTCGATAATCACGATCCCGATATTGTATTGCCGCTTCATTCGCCGAGAGACAGCGGCAATCTGGGACATGGTTCGTCCTGGTTGATCATCTACATAAATCGGATACTGACTCAGTTCCGTCGAGGCTTCCAGGAGAGCATGATGATCGAGTTCGTCTAGATCTCCCTGACGCACCTTGTGGCCATCGACCTTGGCATGGATGCAGAGCAGACGTTCGGCCAGTTCTGCTTTGGACTGTTCGAGACTGAACAGCAGCACGCCGCTTTTGGCAATGCCGGCCACAGCCAGCGTGGAGTTACAGACAAACGCCGTTTTTCCCATGGAAGGACGAGCGGCAAGGATAATCAGTTCTGATGCCTGATAACCGCTGGTCAGTTCATTCAGGCCAATAAAACCGGAATGCAGTCCGCTGACGGTGCCTTCCTGATCGCGACGGCTGTTAATCCGGTCCCAGGTTTCCATCAGGATCGACTTCATGTCGATTTTGGCCAGAGATTCCTGCTGCTCTGCAATCTGAAAAACCTTCTGCTCCGCCCGCGCCAGAATATCATTGATGTCATCAGAGGAGTGATGAGCCTCTTTCAGAATCTCGTTGCAGGTATAAATCAGTTGCCGATGCAGCCATTTTTCGCGGACGATTTTGGCATAGTATTCCGCATGGGCGGCGTGCGGCACGGTTTCCATGATGTCCAGCAGCTTTGCCACACCACCGATGGTTTCCAGCATTCCGGCCCGTTCCAGCTCATTGGCCAGCGTGACCGCATCGATTCCGCGGTCACCCCGCTCGTACATGGCCGAAATCGTGCCGAAGATCCGGCGATTGGCATCATCATAGAATTGATCAGCCGTGATGACTCCCAGGACCTGGTCGATCGTATCGTTCACGAGCATGATGCAGCCCAGAACACTGTTCTCGGCATCCACATTCGTGGGAGGTTTGAGGCTGAGCAGGCTTTGTCCAGGGCCCGATTTTGTGTCGATCGGCATGGCAACTCCCTCCTGCAGACGGGGACTGTCCCGCAAAAAAAAGATGTCGAGTTCCCAGCGGGGTTCGACATCTTTTGGTCATGATCTCAGTTGGCTGTGATTACTTCTTGGAAGAAATGGGCACAACCCAGACTTTCACGTCAGAATCCACTTCGCTGTGGAGTTGCAGTTTCACGGTGTACATACCCAGTTCTTTGAGTGGGCCTTCGAGAAAAATCTGTGTCGGTTGAACCTGAAATCCGGCTTTGATCAGGGACTTGCTGATATCGCCAGCCAGAATCGAACCGTACAGGTGTCCTTCTTCGTTGGCATTGGCTTCGATTGTCACCGAGTATTTCGAGACAGATTCTGCCAGCTTTTTGGCAGCGGAGACACGCTGCTTTTCGTGTTCTTCCAGGCGAACACGGTGCTGTTCCACAGCCTTTTTGTTTTCTTCAGTTGCAATGGTTGCCAGACCCTGAGGCAGGAGATAGTTCCGGGCATATCCGGGTTTCACCCGAACAATCTGCCCCTGCTTGCCCAGTCCGGGAACGTTTTCTGCGAGCAGCAGTTCCACTGCCCCCCGAACGCGAGGTGAATAAACCGGACGCTTTTTGACCTGACCAATCATTGTTCTGCCTTCAACCTAATAATCAAATTGTGTCGGCCGTCTCCCGCCTGCCGGCTTCCATGTCCCGGCCACGTGACGACACGTCAGTTATCTTTCATGAATGGACTTCCAGAGATTCTGATCCCGTTAGAACGGGACATCGTCATCCGGGCCACTGTCGTAAAATGAATCCACAGGTGAAGGCGGCATGTCATCATCCCGTGAGGGCGAAGACTGGGGTTTTGATCCCCCCTTGTATCCGCCACCACCGTATCCGCCTCCGCTGTTTCCGCCACCACCTTCGCCTCGCCCACCCAGCAACTGCATGGTTTCGCCGACGACTCGAAGTTTGCTCCGTTTTTCTCCGGATTGCTTGTCTTCCCAGGTATCCAGTTGAAGACGACCTTCAATCATGACAGAGCGACCCTTGGCCAGATATTCTCCGGCAACTTCTGCCTGGCGTCCCCAGAGGGTGACATCGACAAAAGTGGTATCTTCTTTCTTCTGATTAGACTGTTTATCGAACCATTGACGGTTCACCGCCAGTCCGACCTCACAAACCGCAGTTCCGCCAGATGTATAGCGGACCTGAGGATCCCGGGTGAGATTTCCAATCAAAATGACGCGATTGTAACTGGCCATGTCCAAACGTCCTGCTGTTACTGACTCCTGAATTCCTCGAAGCTGCAAACTTCAGGGAAGCCCTGGTTCAGTTCACAGATGCTTCTTCCTCTTCGATTTCTACGTCCTGAGCAGCTTCTGCTTCTTCGTGAGAGGCTTCGGCTGGACCATCCATCAGTGAAGAGGACATGATATCGAACAGAGGTGCGGGAGGCACAAGGCACAGGTATCGCAGCACCACGCTGCTCAGCTTGCAGAGACGCTGCAGTTGCTGAACGTTGTTCGAGTCAGCTTTCACGAAGGCCAGGTAATGCAACCCCTTGCGGTGTCCCTCGATCGGATAGGCCAGTTTTCCATCCATCCAGGGACGGGCGGAAATGACTTCAGCTCCAATTTTTTCCAGGATGGCATGAACTTCTTTGGTGACACCATCCGGATCAGTTGCGTATTTCCCGCTATCCAGAAGGAACATGATTTCATAACTGCGGACTGCCAATTCACATCTCCTGAAAATGTTCGTACTTCGTATCGACCACGAAGTTTACATTCTGGGTCCATTGATTTTATGGAGCCCAATATCTCTAAAAGAACTGAACGCCGACTGTGGTCACTCGTTCAGTGGTTACTGTCGTAAGTTTTTGTAGCTTAACGAAATCCTGTACTGATTCAATCTTGCGCCTGGCAAATCCGTTCTATTTCCGGGCTTAATCCGAATTGACGCGGTTCATGGCCGCAACAATTCCCTCCTGACACCAGTTTTCGACTGCATCAGCTGCCCGCTGAATTGTCCGGTCGACCAGATCCTGCTCTGCGGGCAGAAAATTCTGGAGCACATAGGCAGCCGGGTCCATCCGTTCTGGAGGTCTGCCAATGCCGAACCGAAGACGCGGAACCGTTTCAGAGCCCAAACGTTGAAAAATGCTTTTCAGTCCGTTCTGGCCACCGCTGGATCCACTGGCTCGAAGTCTCAATTTTCCCAGAGGCAGATTCATGTCATCACAGATAATCAGGATGTCTTCCAGTTCGATTTTGTAGAATCGAGCCAGAGGGGCAACTGACTGTCCCGACAGATTCATATAGGTTTGGGGGGCACATAAAATCAGGCGCTCCCCCTGAAAACTGGCTTCACGGATTTCCGCATCAAACTTGAGCGACGATGGCGAACCGTTCCAGCGTCGGGAGAGTTCTGTCAGCACCATGAAGCCGACGTTATGCCGGGTCTGCTGGTATTTTCGTCCCGGATTTCCCAGGCCAGTGACAAGTTTCATGCTTGCTGACAGGCTTCAAGTGCTGCTGCGGAAAACGGATTCGACCGATTACTCGGCATCTTCTTTCTTGCCGCCAACCAGTTCCGGTTCGCCTGGTTGAGCGGTTTCTTCTTCGGTCGACATGCCACGAGGAGTCACCACATGTACGATGATTTCTTCACCGGGCAGGGTAGAGACACAGTCTTTCGGCAGAACCAGGTCACGCACATGGATGGCACCACCCAGTGCCAGATCGCTGACGCGGACCACGATGTTTTCCGGCAGACGAATAACTGGACATTCAATTGGCAATGTGTGATGCGGCTGTTCCAGGATTCCTCCGAGCAGAACACCGGGAGCAACCCCGCGGACAATAATATCCACAGAAGTGCTGACACGCTCGTTCGGGTCGACGCGGAGCAGGTCAACGTGCAGGACGTTTTTGGAATAAGTGTCCCACTGAACGTCCTGAATCAGGACCTTTTCCTGATTTCCTTCCAGTTCCAGGTCGACCACACGGTGACCGGAATTGATGATTGGCATCAGTTGCTCGACAGGAGCGGCGAAAGAGACCGAATCCTGTTTGTGCCCATAAACGCTGCCCGGAACCTGACCGGCTGCTCGAAGTTTCTTGGTAGAAGTCGTGCCCACCGAATCTCGGCGTTGGGCAACCAGTTTAGGATCGTCTGACATTACAGGCTCAAACATTAACGGGTAAGATTGTGAATTCAGTCCCGCCATTGCTTCCGGGAGGAAGTCTGGCACATTTCAATTTTTCAAACCTGCTGCAGTCGAGGGACGAGGATTGGTCTCGACCTCACTGGCAGGAGAGTTAGACTACAGTCGGAAAAAGTACGGAGGATAAAGCTCTTCCAGATTTTCTACAAGTCCCAGCGAAGGGAATCCGCATCCTGGGATCGAGTCTGACCAAATTTTCAGGGAAGAATCATGCGGCACGAGTCGATCTGGTCTAACTTTCAAGCAGACTCCTACAATGTTTACCGGTACGTAAAAACAGTGATGGCGATACTGGCCTGCCTCTTCCTGGCAGTTGGTTTGTCGCCGGATCAGTGGACGGTTGTTGCTCAGCCACCATTTGGTCCTCCTCCTGGCTTCCAGTCTCCGCCAGCGGGAGTCCTGAATCTCCCCACTCCGTTTTTACCTCCTGCTGCAGAACCACAGGTGGATTATTCGGCACAATATCAGGGGGAACTCCATTTCGAATTGTCCGAGAGACTTCTCAGTGCGATCGTTTCCCGCACAGACAAGCAGACTGGACCAGTTCAGGATTTCATTGCCGGAGCCAACGTAAATGGACTGCAGACCACCGAAACCCGGGTGGATGTGGCGATGCAGCCGAGCCTGGATGGCGCGCGGTTTGCTTTTCAGATGCAGGGGAATGTGGAATCCACCACCACAGCCCGCACGCCTCAGGCGGAGGTGATGCATCTGGGAAATTCTTACTTTCAGGCCAGCAAGGGAGTCATGTGGAACGGGAAATCGTTTCTGGCCCAGATGGCCATCATTCAGGTCATGCCGAATCAAAGGGTGATGAGTGCCCGCACTCCCCAGGGGAGAATGCCTCTGTTTGGAAGAATGGCGGATCGGATCGCATACAATGTCGCTGTTTCCCGGACTGGTGAATCCAATCTGCATGCTGGGCAGAGACTCATTCAGCGCCTGCAGCCAGAACTGGATCGTTCACTCGACACTGAACTGGCCAAAGTCAACAAAACTCTGCAGGAAAAAGTCTGGACCCAGGCGACGCAGCAGGGGATTGAACCTGTTGCCAGTCGGAGTTTTTCTTCGGCGGATCGGATGTATTTCGATTACCGCTGGGGAGAAAGCCCGCTCAAGTTTACTCCTGAGGGACTGCTGACGTCAGTGGCCGATTCGATCGAGCCCAGAGTCACCAATCCATTGCCGGCTGATGTGGAATTTCATTTGCACGAACGGGTTGTGGAACTCGCGATTGGCCATTTTCAACTGGGGGGCCAGGTCGTTTCGGTCTCCCAGATGGAAGACCTGCTGATCCGAACCGCAGAAATGTTTTCCGACATGCCCGCTCCTGAGTCTACTCCTTTGCCTCTGGACATTGACTTTCGGTTTGCCCAGACGAATCCACTCCAACTGCAGTTTATAGATGGTTATGTGCTGCTGACTCTGAGAGGGACTTTTCAGGCGGGGAATCTTCCAGAAACCACAACCCAGCAGATTCTGCTCAAAATCTCACTCGAACAGGACCAGACCCGGTTGCACATGAAGACAACGAGTGTGGAAGTTTACGAGGAGGGACCAGGCGGGGAGCGAAAAACTCCACCGGGAATCACGCAAACGGCGATCGCCACCCAGTTTCGCAGTCAGCTGGTGCCGCTCCAGTTTCCGCGAAAGTTTGTTCTGCCTGAGACAATGGCAGGGAAATCAATTCGACTCACGCAGATCGAAATCGGCAATGGCTGGCTGGTGTCCAGGATGGAGCTGGTCGATGCGACAGATGTGGTCCCCACTCTTCCGGATCTCTCTGCACCCACGCTCAATATGCAGCCAATCCTGCCCGCTCCTGCTCCAACCTTTCAGCCAGCCCCTTAAGGACTGGCCGCAATGAATGCGTGAGTCTGTTATCCTGAATCCGAATTCAATTCTCGGGTCAGATTGGATGCAGAGAACTGCTTTGCCGATGTTTTACTTTCCTCGCCCCATTCAGGAGAGGCTGCTCAAGATGCTTCATGTCAGATTGAAGAGTTGCTGGTGGGGGCTGGCATTGTTTTTAAGCTGCATCCTTGTGGCCACAGCGCAAGCCGCCCAACCTGTCCATCTGATTTTTGATACCGATATGGACAGCGACTGCGATGATGTGGCTGCACTGGCGATTCTGCATGCCCTGGCCGATCGGGGTGAAGCTCGCATTCTGGCGACTCCGGTTTCTGCCAGACATCTCTGGTCAGGCCCTTGTGTAGATGCTATCAACACGTATTTTGGCAGACCGGAGATTCCCATCGGCATTCCCGCTCATACTCCAAATACGCAGGGGTCCTCTTTTGCAGAAACCGTTGCCCGGGAATTTCCTCAGGATTTTCCTGAACTGGACAAGTCTCCGGATGCCGTTGATGTTTATCGGAAAGTCCTGGCAGAGCAGCCGGATGGTTCCGTAACACTGGTCACCGTTGGTGATCTCACCAATATCCGGGATGTCCTCAAGTCTGTCCCTGATGACATCAGTCCGCTCAACGGAGTCGAACTGGTCAGCAAAAAAATTTGCCTGTGGGTCTGCATGGGAAGTCGATATCCGGCAGATCTGGATCCCAGGCGGTGGGGGAACTTCAAAATGGATCCGCTGGCAACCGTAGAGTCAATTCGAGACTGGCCCGGCTCAATAGTCTTTACGGGCGGGGGAGACTTTGCCAATGCGGTGGCGATCGGGAAACGATTGCGGGAGTTGCCCGCTGAGAATCCCGTGCGGAGAAGTTATGAGCTTTATTTTCAGGGAGCTGCCCGGGACCGGCACAGTGCGGATCCAATTGCCGTACTGGTTGCGGTGCGTGGAACCGGGGAGCCCTGGCATCTGGTCTCGGAAGGACACAATCAGATATTTGCCAATGGAACGCATCAATGGCATGTCACTCCCGATAATCCCCATCACAGCTACATCTCTGCGTTTGCAGCAGGGATATCGCCGGAAACGGTGAAAGGGCAGCTCAATCAATTGATGCTGCACCTGCCAGACAAACCAAAGCCTTAGGGAGGAATAGAGTGCAGCAGGCGGGGGGAAACAGGATTGATTTTATGCTATCTTCTCCAGCACCTTTCCAGTCTTTTCTCATCGAAACCATCAATCAGGTTTCAGAATAACTCCATGAAAAGGTTTACCAGAGGTACGGAAATGCCAGTCAGAGCCGGTTTGCTGTTGTTGATTGTCACTCTTGTTTTGTGGGCCTCACTTTCTACCGGAGTGTCCGCTCCTGCCGAGGAAATCACGATCGGTTTCTGGAACGTGCAGAACCTGCTCGATCAGTATGACGATCCGCAACTTGAGTTTGATGAAAAACAGTCTCCCAGCAGTGTGCAGGAACGGTTAGGGAAAGATGCAGAGGTCATTCGGAGTCTGAATGCCGACATTGTGGGACTGGCGGAGGTTGAGAATCTTTCCATTCTGAAGCGGATGGTTGCCGGGCCTCTCTCTCGTAACGGCTATCAGTATCTGGCGCTCATTGACGGAGATGATCCGCGTGGCATTGATTGTGCGTTGATCAGTCGTCGGCCATTTCTGGTGCAGTCTGTCGACATCCCTGATTTCCCGCGTGATCTGCTGGTGGCCCGTTTCCAGGCTGCAGAAGGTCCGTTTTATGTGGTCGTCGCTCACTGGAAAAGTCGGCGGGATGGGGGTGAGGAGTCCGAGCGTCTCAACTGTGCGAAGGCCACAGCAGCCTGCGTAACGCAGTTCATCAAAGAATATGAAGGAGCTGAGGTACCGGTCGTCGTGCTGGGGGATTTTAACGATACACCGGACAATGATTCGCTGAAGTATCTGGAAACGCTGGGGATGGTCAATACGATGAAAACTATCCCGGAGAAAGATCGCTGGACGATTGGGCATTACGATCGGGAAAACAGTCGGATGGATCTGGACTGCTTCGATCAGATTCTGATCAACCCCGCCGCTCGCAAGGGGAGCATTGTGTGGAAGTCAACCAAAGTCCATCGTCCTCGTTTCATGATCAATGATCGACGGTCATTTGATGGAGTGAAGATTCCTCTGCCGATCGATGATTACAACGATCGAATTGGCTACTCAGATCATTACCCGGTGATTGCGACTTTCGAAGTGGGGACTCGATAAGCTGGAATGAGTGTGATTCTGGCATCCCGAGTCATGCACTGGGAATCAGTTTTCCGCGACCGGTGCAGAGGTGCGGGTTAAATGCGCTGCGGATTTCCCGGAAGATTTCCAGGTCGGTGGCGTTGAACATGCGTGTCATGAACTCCAGTTTTTCGATGCCGATGCCATGCTCTCCTGTGACGGTGCCACCGTAATCGATGCACAGTTCCAGGATTTCCCGGCTGGCATCGAGCACCGCCTGGACCTGCTGCTGGTTCCGCTCATCAAACAGCAGGATCGGATGAATGTTGCCGTCACCTGCGTGGAACACGTTCAGAATTCGAATGTTATAGTGAGCAGAGATTCGCATCACTTCGCGCAAGAGTTCAGGCAAGCGGGTTCGAGGTACCACGCCGTCCTGGGTGATGAAGCTGGTGCTGATACTGCCGATGGCACCAAAAGCCTGCTTGCGGCATTTCCAGAGCGAGATCCGTTCCTCGGGCGTTTCGGCTTTGCGGATTTCCACACTCTTGCCCTGTTCACACATCCGGTCAATCAGAGTGATTTCCCGTTCGGTCACTTCGGACAGTCCATCAACTTCAATAATCAAAACGGCCCCGGCATCGGTGGGTAAGCCGTGTCCATAACGTTGTTCCACTGCACGCAGCATACCCTGGTCCATCAGTTCCAGGGCAGCGGGAATGATGGCCGCAGAAATGATGGCACTCACGGTGCTGACCGCATCGTCCAAGGTTGCAAATACGGCCAGCCGTGTGGCGACTGCAGGAGCGGCTCGGGTCAGGCGGACTGTCGCTTTCGTGCACAGGCCGAAGGTTCCCTCGCTTCCCACAAAAAGTCCGGGCCAGTCACAGTCAAACTGTTCGGAGTGGTTTCCACCCAGTGTGACCACTTCACCCGCAGGGAGTACCACTTCCAGACCGAGAACGTGATTGGAGGTGACGCCATATTTAAGAGTGTGTGGTCCACCCGCATTCGTTGCCACATTGCCACCGATCGTCGAGGCTCCGGCACTGGAGGGATCGGGAGCAAAATGAAACCCGGTTCCGGTCAGAGCCGCATTGAGTTGCTGATTGACAACTCCCGCTTCCACAATCGCGAAGCGATTCTCAAGGTCGATTTCGAGGATCTGCTGCATGCGGGTCAGGCAGACGACAACCGCTTCATCAATTGCCAGGCAACCGCCCGCCAGACTTGTTCCAGCTCCCCGGGGCACAACAGCGACGTTGTGTGTGGTGGCAATCTGCATCAGTTCGCTGACCTGACCGGTTGATTCCGGAAAGACGACTACGGAAGGAATCTGCCGGGCGATCAGGTAGCCATCCGCCTCGTAAATCATCCGTTCGATCGGATCGATCAGGAGTTGATCTGGGCGAAAGGATTGCTGCAGGCGTGAAATCAGTTCGGACATAGGTCCCGGTCCGCTGGAATATCATGGAAGTTACCCACTGTTGAGTCAGTGAGACTTCTTCAGCTTAGCAGATCGAGGTTTATATTGCCCAGTTTCCGGCGTGGCATTGCAGGCATCATGGTATGTACTGCTGTAACCTTCGGGGAACAGATATCGAGGTGTTGCGCAGCCACTTCCAGTCATCACCAGAGCGCAGAGCAGCAACCACAGACCAAAGGCCCTGTTGATGGTGTCACGCTGCCGTAAGGAAACTCTCATGTTAGATCTCGTTCCCAGAGGAATAAACAGGGAACACGCTTCGACGAAAGAGGGGTGATTCTTGAATTGATTATCGGATTCTGGCTGAAAATCCGTGTGACGAAATCATGTAATCCCGAAAAAATCCGCAGATCTCCAGCTTTGTTGAATTGGGAATGATTGGCTGACTCCGTGTGGATCTGTTAGAAACAGCGGATAACACTTGAGGATTTCACACGATCAGAATCTGCCGCTCAGCCCGGGAAAGCAGTCGACATGACCGAACCAGTCACTCCCCTCACATTGGAACTGGATAATGGGATCGCGAGAATTCGGCTCACCAGGCCGGAGAGACGCAACGCCCTGGCTTTGGAAATGTTGCGACTCCTGGGCGAAACGCTCACGGAACTCTCGCAAAGTCAATCCTGCCGGGTCATTGTGATTGGAGCTGAAGGACCTGTTTTTTGTGCGGGGCATGATCTGAGTGAAATGATCGGTCGATCCGCTGAGCAGTATCATGAACTGTTCAGTTTGTGTTCGCACGTGATGCAGCAGATCCGGCAGGTTCCTCAGCCTGTGATTGCCCGCGTGCATGGCATGGCGACTGCCGCTGGATGTCAGCTGGTGGCGGCATGTGATCTGGCGGTTGCCTGCACTGAAGCCCGATTTGCAACACCGGGAGTGAAGATTGGACTGTTCTGCACCACACCAATGGTTCCGCTGGTACGAGCGGTGCCAGATAAGGTGGCTATGGAAATGCTGTTGACTGGTCAGCCGATTTCCGCTGAGCGGGCCTTTCAGATTGGCCTGGTCAATGATGTTGTTCCGCTCGAACAACTCGATGAGCGGATTGATGAGTTCTGCCAGGCAATCTGCCGCAGCAGTGCTCATACGGTTCGGGTAGGGAAGGAGG
>JAGQQT010000820.1 GCA_020426065.1 Planctomycetaceae bacterium
GTGGTGGTTTCGGCAGCTTTGCACTTTCGCATCTGCTCTCGACCGAAACTGCTGCTGATCAGCGTGCGGAATTCAATGGGGGTTTGCATCACACCGCTCGAGTCAAACGGGTCATCCAGCTCTTCATGACGGGCGGGGCCAGTCCCATGGACACCTTTGACTACAAGCCTGAGCTGGAACGTCTGCATGGGCAGAATCTGGGGCCGAAAGAAAAGCCCGAAGGCTTCACGGGAATGCCCGGAGCATTAATGAAAAGCCCCTTTCCATTTCAGCAGTATGGAGAATCGGGCCGCTGGGTGAGCAGCGTCTTCCCGCATCAGGCCAAATGGGTGGACGAGATGGCATTCCTCATGGCGATGGCCTCCAAAACCAATGTGCACGGCCCCGGCACTTACATGATGAACAGCGGGTTTCTCCTGCCCGGCTTTCCCTGCCTGGGAGCGTGGACTTCATACGCCCTGGGAAACCTCACCGATAACCTGCCCACCTTTGTCGTGCTTCCGGATGCCAAAGGTTTACCCTATAACCAGAGGGGACCATTCTCGGCAGGTTTCCTGCCAGCAGTGCACCAGGGAACGGTCATCAATGCCGCTTCATCCGATCCCGTGCCGGACCTGTTTCCCAACGAGCGGTTTGCCTTTGCCAATCCGGCAGCGGATCGGGACGGACTGGAGCTGCTCGGTTCCATCAATCGAAGTCATGCTCAAAACCGAGCCGATGATTCGCGACTGGAGTCCCGCATCCGCTCTTACGAGCTGGCTGCTCAAATGCAGTTGTCCGCCCCGGAAGCTTTCGATCTGGCACGCGAATCCGAAAGCACCCACAAAGCCTACGGGCTGGATGCACCGATCACGGAGGACTTTGGACGGCGTTGCCTGCTGGCACGCCGACTCTGCGAACGGGGCACACGGTTCGTTCAGGTCTGGAGTGGTCCCCAGGGAGCCACCGGCAACTGGGACAATCACGGCAGCATCCCAAAAGAGTTACCACCGATCGCGACCAGTGTGGACAAACCCATCGCCGCTCTGATTGAGGACTTGAAAACGCGCGGTCTGTTTGAAGATACGCTCCTCATCTGGACCACCGAATTCGGACGAACACCGTTTGCCCAGGGAGGGGAGGGACGCGATCACAACGGCGGCACGTTCGTCACCTGGATGGCGGGAGCGGGGATTAAAGCGGGATCCAGTTATGGCCGCAGCGATGACTGGGGCTATCAGACGGCAGAAGGAAAAACCTACTGCTACGACCTGCACGCTACCATTCTCCACCTGCTCGGAATTGATCACGAACGATTAACATTCCGCCAGAACGGAATCGACCGCCGCCTGACCGATGTCCATGGACACGTCGTCAAAGAGATCCTGGCCGGATAGAGTCACAACTGAGTAGTCTCAAACGATGCACGTTCAGAAATGAGTGCCACTGGCTTTGCCAGTGTTTTTCACTCTCATTTCACTGCACTGGCAGAGCCAGTGCCACCCACCCGTATCTGTGCAGAGCAAACTTCCAGCTGTTTGACCCGTAGCCGCAGGCGCAGGTGTTTTGTCTGGAACAACGCCGATTCGTAACACCTTCGCTTGCGGCTACGGGTCAAATGTCCTGGAGTTGTGAGTTAGCCGCAACGCGCTAGCAGCGGGTCTTTTATTATTGGACATTCAACAGCAAACACCCGCGGCTAGCGCCTTGCGGCTCATTTTATGGAACCATTTCCACTCAAAATCATGCCTCAATCAATGCATATTTTCAGTTCAGACTTGTGTAGATACCAATGCCCCAGGGGAGG
>JAGQQT010000821.1 GCA_020426065.1 Planctomycetaceae bacterium
TCAAACTCGGCTTCGACGAACGAGGCTTCACCATCCCCTACCCGACAAGAGATGTCCACATCGTCAGCCAGACCAACGCCGGATAATCTTGCATGCTGGGAAATGTCCCAGCACTTTCATTACACGCTCTTTTCGAAACATAAACGTCATGGCATACTGGGATGGCTCACCTGCGGGAAACGATTATGCATTTGTCCATGTCGGAGTGTACGTGAGTCGTATTCAACAACAAATGTTTGAAGATATCGAAAACGTAATTGAAAAATCTTACCCGGAGCAAAGTGTGATTGCTTCGCTACAGTGTATTCGATTGCTGGCATCTGAGTTTTCCCAGGGTGTGAGTGGCAGTTTCAGAAAAAAGCAGTTTCAGCAGGCAAAAGACAAATTCTACGAATGGTACGAAAAAGTCCACACAAAAATCCCCAGTAAATATCGCGAGGACGTACTCAAATCTGCTGAAGTCGAATTTGAACGGTTCGAACAAGATGTGTTGAAGATCAACAAAGGTGAATAATGGGCACTTGGGATTTCGCACCATGGGAAAACGACACCGCTGCAGACTGGTTTGCAAACATCTTCAATGAAACATCATTTGCCAACCATATTGAAGAAGCACTCAAGCGAGACATTGATGAATACCCTGAAGTGATCAGAGCGGCCACGGCTGTTTTGATCATGCTGGGTCGGCTTTATGTTTGGCCCATCGAAATACTGGAAGACCACCTGAAACTCGCAATCGGAAAAATGGAACTGTGCGTCGAAGCAGGAGTATTCGCCGATGAGACGCCTCTCGTTGAAAAAGAAATTTTAACCTTGAAAGCACGACTGAAAGACCTGAAGGGTTCCTCTGAGTGGGAACGTCTGGTCGACATAACTCAATAGCCGCCACCTGGCCTTTATGCAATATCGTAGGCTGGAACATGCCCCAGCAATTGGACTTATAGTTCGAGAAGAAAAAAGCACAGATGGAGTGCTGGGGCTCGCCCCAGCCTACTTCACTTTCAATACTGCTCGGAACATTGAAAACGATCCTGGTACAGTCGTGGACTGATTTATGGAGTTAAGTGAAATCCTGATGGACGTTTCAGTGCGTGGAGTATCTGATGCTACTATTGAAACTGACATTAACCGTAATTTGTTTTTTCGAACAGCGACTGAGGAATCCAGTGAAGATGGTAGAGGGTGCACGATAGTGTTTCCCCGATGGCTGTCGTACAAGTGCACTCCTTCATGCTACGTATTCGATATATACAACATCGGTTGGTCACCACACGTTCGGATTGTGCATAAATCAAAGTGGAGAGTGGATATATTGAAGTCATTTGAGAATGACAACAGTCCTGTTGCAGACTCAGGCGATATTTATCATATTCTTATCTGTGACTATGATTTTTGTTGGGAAATATTATCAGAGTATCCGTTAGTGACGACGGATGCCATGTAAGCCGGGTGCCAGTGTTCAAGCCGTGGAAGCCTGCCGAGCCAGCCAAGCTGCAACCGTTCAAACCGGCACAGCCTGCGAAGATCGTGATGCAGAAGCCGAAAGCAGTCTGAGTTGAGCAGGCTTTGCTGTGACACAAGTTCACGTCGAATCTTTAGAAATCCGAAATTCTCGTCCCAACGCCTGCTGTTCGTCGATCCATGCTTTCCAAGCCTTCGCATCCATTCCGAAGTCTACGCCCGTCATGAGTTTCAGCTTTTCATAAGCTACCTCTGGAGCAAGATACTCACGTCGCATTCGTGGCGGAATGTCACCTGCTAGATTCTTTAGAAGTCTTTCAATTGG
>JAGQQT010000822.1 GCA_020426065.1 Planctomycetaceae bacterium
CACTGCGAGCCACTCGATTCCCTTCTTCAAGTCTGACGATTGGATCTGCTCCTCCCGTGAGCTGGAGAGCATAATGATCTTCGCACCACTCAAAGACATTCCCATGCATGTCATACAATCCCCAGGCATTCGGTTTTTTTAATGCCACGGCATGCGCATATCTCTGATTGCTGGCACTTCCACCACTTACCCCTCCCCACCAGGCGTAATCTCCTAACTGACTTATATCATTGCCATATGTGAATGCAGTCTGGCTTCCTGACCGGCAGGCGTATTCCCATTCTGCTTCTGTTGGCAGACGATAAACCAGTCCATCTGCTAACTTGCCAGACTCTCTCTCCAGTTGAGTGAACTTTTGACAGAATTCGACGGCATCATTCCAGCTGACATTGGTTACTGGATTGTGACTTTCTGAAATGACGTGCTCATCACCGGTCCAGGGAGTGGTTTTCATGACCTTCTGCCAGATCTGCTGGGTGACCTCTGTTTTACTCATCCAGAAAGGGGCAGTGATGGTGACGGGAACCTGATTTTCATCAGTAAATCGCCCCTCCTCATTTTCCGGGCTACCCATCACGAATTGACCCGGTGGAATCAGAGAGAACTCCAGTTCAAGGGAATTATCAAATTCGATTGGCTTGCCCAGATACCTGGCCCAGGCTTCCTGATGGGCTTTCGCCTGTTCTGCATTGAAAGGGGCAGTCGCCACTGCTGGTACTTCGGATTCCGGCAATCGCCACGGTGTGTCTTTCAGCGACTCATGGAACACTACGCACTTTGGCAATGCTGCCTGCAACTTTGCAGCCCCCTCGGCGGTAATCTTCGTGCGATCGATGAGCAAGATTCTCAAACTCTGCGTCTGGCTGAGTTGCGGGATGCATGCGTCGGTGAGTGGGGTACCTGAAAGGTCCAAATACTTCAGGCGAGGAAGAGAAACAAGATGCTGGATGCCCTCGTCAGAGATTCGTTGGCATTCGTTTAAATACAACCTTTGCAAGCTCGGTATCTCTCCGAGGTGAAGGAGTCCAGTATTGGAGATAGGTGTAGAAGACAGTTGCAGGTGGTAAATGTGCTTCAGTTCTGTCAGATGCGAGACTCCTTCATCATCCAGAGATTTACACAAATTTAAAAAAAGCAGTTCGATCTGTTTCAATTTCCCCACCTGTTTCATTCCTGTCGTGGAGATGTCTGAGCCGCTGATTTCCAGCTGAACGAGGCTATCGAGCGTGCAGATGGTTTTCATTGCTATGTCTGCGTTTTTCAGGAAGTCCCATCTCAATGTTTGCAGTGCTTTCAGCCCTGCCAGTTGATTTGCTTCACTGCCGTCCGGGGATGTGGCTGGGTCAATGAAGGCTGTGTATGCTGCAGCGAAACTCTGAATTGGCGGGGCCTTTACGGGTCCAACTCTCCACACGTCAAAAACTCCTCCTTCAGACAACACCCATTGGGCGATCCGCTTTTGATCGTCATCAGCAGGAAGCTCTGGGTGAATGATGTCTGTGTTCGGAAGTAGTTCCCTCAATCGCATGAGGCCATCTTTGCTGATTCTGGTTGCTGTGAGATCGAGTAGCCGCAGATTCTTGAGAGCAGACAGATGTGGAATGTCCTCGTCCGTGAGCGGATTAGCCGGAATACTCAGCGATTGCAGGTTCTCGGACGCTGCCAGAAGTGCGACACGCTCGCCCGTCAGGCCATGGCCGTGCAGGTAGAGATGGTAAAGGCCCGGCAGTTTTGCCAAACCTTTCAGACCGTCAGCTGTCACACCGCTCTCAGCACCGGATAAGG
>JAGQQT010000823.1 GCA_020426065.1 Planctomycetaceae bacterium
TCATCATCCAGTGCATTTTCGATTTTGAAATCCCCATTAGACTGCTCATGATCGGCCGCTGCCCGGGCAATGGAAACTGGTTGCCAGTTTTCCGGATCGCTGGCTGGAGCCAGATAACATTCAAAGCCGGTCAGTACGACATTACTGTTGGAACTCCGCCCCGCTCCCCCATTGGTGAGCGTGGGATCAATCAGACCTTCCAGTCGAACAGTCCACATTGGGCCCTGTGTTATCTCGGCAATGACTTCGTAGGTTTCCTGAGCCGGGTTCGTCCCGGAAGCGAGCAGAGACAGATCCTCCTGCAGTGTGAGCGTTGTGCCGTTCACGCCCCGGAAGGAAGTCGGTTTGAGAGTGAGCCAGTTGGTATCTGAGTTGGCCTTTCCGGCACGGTCTTCCCATTCCTTTTGCAGCTGATTCAGCTCCGGTTCGAGTTTCTGCAGGTCCGCGTTGACTTTTGCCAACTGCTGATCCAGCTGCTGCAACTCCTGCTTCTGCGACTCATCAGGGACCATGACCACCGGTGCATGGTCCTTGCGGTTTCCATCCAGCGGACTTCCATCAATGCTGTTGAAGTAGGCGAACAGAGAGTAATAGTCATGCATCGTGAACGGATCGAATTTGTGATCATGACAGCGGGTACAATCGAGAGTCGCCCCCAGAAAGACAGTCCCGAAAGTATTCACTCGATCCACAACATTGCGCACATAGACCTCTTCGGCAATAGAGCCCCCTTCACTGGTCGTGACATTGCAGCGGTTGAACCCGGTGGCAATGATCTGGGCTTCGGTTGGATTCTCCAGCAGATCTCCCGCCAGTTGCTCCTTCAGAAACTGGTCGTAAGGCATGTTATTGTTGAACGCCTGAATCACCCAGTCCCGATACGGCCACATTTCCCGGTAATTATCCAGATGCAGGCCATGGGTATCGCCATAGCGGGCCGCATCGAGCCAATAGTGAGCCTGATGTTCTCCGTAGCGGGGGGATTCCAATAGACGATCCAGCAGTCGTTCATAGGCATCGGGAGATTTGTCATTCAGAAACGCATCGATCTCTTCCAGCGTGGGAGGCAATCCGGTCAGATCCAGTGTCGCGCGACGAATCAATACTTCCCTTTCTGCAGGAGAAGCGGGAAACAATCCTTTCGTCTGCATTCGCTGCCACAGGAGGGCATCAAGGGGGGCCTGCCAGTTCACTGGTGCTCCTGCAGGGGTTTCTGGTCTGGAGGGAATGCGATAGGCCCAGTGTTCCTCCCAGTTCGCTCCCTGACGAATCCACTCGGCAATGAGTTGTTGTTCTTCAGGCGTGAGCTTTTTATTGGATTCGGGCGGCGGCATCATCACATCCGGATCCTGCGAGGTGATCCGGGCGACCAGTTCCGACTTCTCCGGTTCACCCGGAACAATTGCAGTCTGGCCAGAATCTCCAGTCCCAAAGGCGGATTCCTTCTGATCAAACCGAATGGCTCCCTGCCGTTGCTCAGCATCCGGTCCATGGCAGGCAAAACAGCGATCCGACAACAGGTGGCGAATCTGTTTTTGAAAATCGACTGCAGCCGTCGCATCGGCCGCTGCCAGAGGCTGGCTGATAACTGCTATGAATGCGAGAGCAAGAAAACAGATTCCGGAAAGTTGTGCACAAGTCCGTATCATCGTCACTTCCTGAGTTCTGACCAATGAGTTAGGCTGCTGCTTCGTGGCGGGCATGCAATTCCCGGTGAGATCAGCATTTCCTTATTTTGACAGGCTCACCCGGTGAACGCAAACCGCTGCTCATGTTCCTGAACT
>JAGQQT010000824.1 GCA_020426065.1 Planctomycetaceae bacterium
GGTTACCGTCCTTGCTCCCTTGTTTGCACGGGGTGGAGGTGATTCGTGGTTCGTTGAAGCATATAAGACGGAATTGCGAAAGGCGATGACTCAGCTCGCCGAGCAGGGGCGGCTGGATGAGGCCGGTGCTGGAATTCGCATTATACTGGACTATAAGGGGTCGTCTGATGTCGTCATTGAATTTCTGGTTTCAGCTCTGCGGGACAGCGGCGTCGCGGAACAGCTATCCGCTTGCCGCAAACTCGTTGAATTGGCACCAGCGAGTACGAGAGCACAGACACATCTCAGCCGGGAACTAGAGAAACAGGGATTGCTTGAAGAAGCGTTTGTGGCCTGCCGAAAAGCGATCGAACTCGCGCCCAGCTGGAGTGAGCCTTACGAGCAGCTCGCCTCGCTTTTCCAGGCACAAGAGGGAGTGGAAGACGTTGCGGCCTTCAGAAAGGTTCTGGAGTCCTATCCGAACAACTCAACGGTGCTCAACAGTTTTTCCTGGACGCTCGTGACAACACCCGATGCGGACGGCAAGTATCAGCATCTCGACGAGGCGGTTCAGTGGGCACAACGCGCGTGTGACCTGAAACCCGAGAGCGGTGCCATCTGGAATACACTGGGCGTTGCACAGTATCGAGGCGGTCAATGGCAGGCCACAATCGATGCTATTCAGCAGTCGCAGCAGCTCGGATATGCAGAAGAACCGTCCAACTGGCTGTTTCTGGCGTTGGCCAATTGGCAACTGGGAAACCGGGAACAGGCCGCCATGGAGTATGGCAGTGCGATATCCGCTCGTCGGCAGACCGAGACCGATCAGGAGTTACAAAGCTTCTTTGCCGAAGCGCGGAGTGCCTTGGGGCGAACCGGATTGGAGCAGATTCTGGCGCTAAGGCCGAACGATTCTGATGTGGCCACCGAACTGGTAAGCGTTCTGCTGGATTCCACGCCAGTGGATTGGAGGATCCTCAAACCGACAGAGATGCAGTCCGATGGTGGGGCGACGCTGGCTCTGCTGCTGGACGGGTCGATCCTGGCAAGTGGCGAAGACGGACCCGGGCAAAGCTATCAGCTTGCGATGACGTCGGATCTGAAATCCATCACGGCGTTCCGGTTAGAAGTGTTGACAGATCCCAGCCTGCCGAATCAGGGTCCAGGCCGAGGCCCCGGGGGCAAGTTTGCTATCAATTGGAGTTTTCAGTCCACAAATTCTGCGGGAAGCGTGGACCCGCAACCGATTCGCATCCGCTCGGCGATCGCGGATTACTCGAACGCTCGATTCCCGGTCAACGAAAAGAGGTGGAGCATCGCAGGTGGAGGAGGTGTCCCGCATGTCGCATTCCTGATGTTCACTGAGCCACTGGAGAACGAGGCGGGTAATACATTCACACTGACAATCATGGAGCAGAACGGCAATCAGAATCTCGGCCGCTTCCGTCTCTCAGTTACGGACGCCCCGACCGCCGTTGAAAATGCAGGCGTACGCCTCGCCGCGCTGAAGCTCACCGATCCATGGGTCAGGCTCGCCGCAGCCTATGACTTCGTCGGCGATCAACAGGCACTTGCCAGACTTCTGGAGCAGTACCCCGAAGCTGCGTCGCTGGAGCTGGCACAATTCCTCGCTGAGCGTGGGAAACTTTCGCTGGCGGCGCATCGCGTCGACGTGGCACTGCCGCAACTGGTCAAAGCCCGGGAACTCTTTGCCAGCCTGGCCGCGGAACAGCCGCCTTCAAATTGGACGGTGCTCCAACCAACAAAGATCAATTCGGCAGGCGGGGCGACTCTGACC
>JAGQQT010000825.1 GCA_020426065.1 Planctomycetaceae bacterium
TTCGTTCCTTTCGATCTCCGAAATCTGACCATCAGATAACCGAATGATGCGGTCGGCCATGTTCGCAATCGTCGCATTGTGGGTAATCACGACCGTCAGCGTGCCAAGTTCCTGATTGATGCGTGCCAGTGCTTCCAGCACAATGATTCCTGTTTTCACATCCAGGGCACCAGTCGGCTCATCGCACAGCAGGACGTCCGGTTGCTTCACAATGGCCCGCGCAATGGCCACCCGCTGCTGCTCTCCACCAGAAAGCTGTGAGGGATAATGGTCCGCCCGCTCCTGCAGCCCGACAATCCGCAACGCTTCCAGAGAATCGAGGGGATGTGGGGCAATGTCTTCAACCAGAGCCACATTCTCGCGCGCCGTCAGGCCGGAAATGAGGTTATAGAACTGAAAAACAAATCCAACATGTTCCCGCCGGTATAATGTCAGTCCGTCTTCGTCAACGGCTGTCAGATCGTGGTCAGCAAAATGGACTGTTCCGTCGGTCGGGGTATCAAGCCCTCCCAGAATGTTGAGCAGGGTCGATTTTCCGCTCCCCGAAGGCCCCAGAATCACAATGAATTCCCCGGGATACAAATCCAGATCCACTCCCCGCAATGCCTGAACTTCGATCTCGCCCATCGGGTAGATTTTTTTGATCCCCCGCGCACTGAAAATCGCAGCCGGTTGATTACGTTCATCTTTTCTCTGTTGTGGAGCCAGTTCCATTGGCAGGTTTCCAGCTGGCAGATAATCACAGGGTGCCTCTATCGCCAATCTTGGCATCCTGTGCGGGAAAAATCAAATTGTGCGAGGCCAGGAAGAATTAAAGCCCATTTCAGCTTAGCACCCGTTATTTCTCCAGACATTTCAATCACAGCGTAACTCAGACTGCTAACTTCCAGGATTTAATTTCGTTATGATGTCGAGTCGAAACGGGATAGAGAGAATCAACCAGCTGAATGATCCACTGGAAATTCTGTGTGAACAACACCTGGAATAACACCAAAAGCAGAATCAAACGCCACCGGAAGACCTCCGGCTGGTGGCGTCCGATTGCACCGGTTGAATTTCTGATTTGCTCCTTCGCAGGACTGATCGCCGCTGGAACGCTGGCTCTGAAATTTCTGCCGGGAATCTACCAGCAAGCCTCCCTTAACTGGACTGATGCCATTTTCACATCAACCAGTGCGGTCTGTGTTACCGGCCTGATTGTTGTCGACACGGCCAACTATTTCACGTTCTGGGGCCAGGCCCTGATTCTGCTGTTGATTCAACTTGGCGGGCTGGGAATGCTGGTCCTAACCAGTGCGATCATCATGGCGATCGGCGGACGGATCTCTCTGGGAACTGAAAATCTGGCTGCAGGAGGACGCCAGGTGCGCCCTCAGATTTCTGCCCGCCAACTGATTGTAGACATCGTCCGTTTTACTTTTCTCATTGAAGCGGCCGGCGCCCTGACACTTTACTGCTGCTGGGGACCTAAACTCGGCTGGCAGGCGGCGATCTGGCCTTCGGTTTTTCATTCGATCAGCGCGTTCTGTAATGCCGGGTTCTCAACAAACACAGATTCGCTGGTCTCATTTCAGGACTCTCCTCTCACGATTCTGACGATCTCATTCCTGATCATTGCGGGAGGTCTGGGATTTATCATCATCGAGGAACTCAAAGAATACTATCTGAAATCCCGAAAATCTCCCCGCAGGCTTTCGCTGCACACCAAACTGGTCCTCACTACCTCCTTTGTCCTGTTGATCGGAGGGTGGGGACTTTTTGCAGTTCTGGAG
>JAGQQT010000826.1 GCA_020426065.1 Planctomycetaceae bacterium
TATGCCATGGTAGACCGGGTGGCAACAACGGGAACCGTCTGGATGGGTATGACGACGGGCTGCTGTCAGTGTCATAGCCACAAGTACGATCCGATTTCCCATACCGATTACTATCGTCTGTTTGCATTACTCAATAATGCGGATGAGCCGGATCAACTGCTGCCAGATCCCGCAGTGACCGCCCGGCGCGAACAGCTGCAGTCCCAGATCGAACAACTCGACCAGTCACTTCTGGCAACTCTCCAGGAACGACTGGCCGAAAAGCAGGCGGGAGCAACCTTGCCCGATCGCTTTGCCGAATGGTTCCAGCAGGAGCAGAACGCCGCCATCAACTGGCAAACCGTTCCCGTTCTGGAGGCTAGCTCCAATCTGCCTCGGCTGGAAGTGCTCGAAGATGGCTCCGTTTTTTCCACTGGAGATATCACGAAGCGGGACCAGTTCCAGCTCACACTGGATACGTCGATTTTTGCAAGTCCGATCACGGCCATCTGTCTGGAAGTCATGCCGGATGATCGACTCCCTGCCCGCGGACCAGGACGGGCATTTTATGAGGGACGTCAGGGAGATTTCTTCCTGAGTGAGCTGGCCGCCACACGAGATGGCAAGCCGCTCCCCTTTGCGGATGGTCTGGTCTCTTACGGCAAAATCAGTATCGGCAGTGGCAGCGCGGATGCCGCCAACGTCTTCGATGGAGACGGCTCCACCGGCTGGTCTACTTCCGGAAAAGAAGGAGAGGCTCATCAACTGCTGTTGAGATTTGCTGAACCGGTTCCCGCTGGACAGTCCATCAATCTTTCCATGCTGTTCGAGCGTCACTTCGCGGCCAGCCTGGGACGGTTTCGCATTCTGGCTACAACGTCGACTCGCGATTTGCGAGTTCCCCGTTCCGGATGTGATCTGGAACACCAGCTGGCCACGTTCACCGGCAAACCGGAAGATGCGCGGAAGCAGTTTGAAAAACAGTTTCTGTTACAGGTTCCCGAACTGAACGATCTGCAGGAAAAACGGGCCAAGCTCTTTGAGCAGATGCCCGAATTCCCCACGACTCTGGTGATGCGGGAGCGGCCAGCGGATAATCCCCGGCCCACTTATCGACATCATCGGGGGGAATTCCTCAGCCCTCGTGAAGAAGTCACTCCAGCCGTTCCTCTGCTGTTTCCGCCATTACCGGAAGGAACTCCCGCTGATCGGCTGGCCCTGGCTCGCTGGCTGGTCAGTGAGCGGAATCCACTCGCTGCCCGGGTTGCCGTCAATCGGTACTGGCAGGCCATTTTTGGTCAGGGGATTGTCTCCAGTCCGGGAGACTTCGGCACCCAATCCAATATCCCGACTCATCCCGAACTGCTTGACTGGCTGGCCAGTGAATTCATCGCTGGCAACTGGTCCCGCAAAGCGATCCTGAAAACGATTGTCATGTCCGCCACGTATCGGCAGACGTCTGAGGTTTCGGCGGCTGTGTACCAGGCGGATCCCGATAACCGCTGGCTGGCCCGCGGCCCTCGCATCCGGCTCGCTGCCGAGACAATTCGTGACTCCCTGCTGGCCGCCTCCGGTCTGCTCTCCAGCAAAATGTATGGACCGGGGGTTTATCCACCACAGCCCCAAAGCGTCACCGCTCTGGCCTACGGAAACGTCCAATGGAATCCCTCTACGGGCGAGGACCGCTATCGCCGCTCCCTGTATACATTCCGGAAACGGACGGCTCCCTTTGCGGCAATGACCACATTTGATGCCCCGACCGGCGAATCCTGCACCGTGCAGCGGGAC
>JAGQQT010000827.1 GCA_020426065.1 Planctomycetaceae bacterium
ATACCCCCAGCCACCCGAGGGAAGATATTTGTAGGAACTTTCAAAGTTGAGAATCGCCAGGCCGATCTGCTTCAGGTTGTTTTTGCACTGGGTGCGTCGGGCAGCTTCACGCGCCCGTTGAACTGCTGGCAGCATTAATGCGACCAGCACACCGATAATGGCAATGACGACCAGTAGCTCCACCAGTGTAAAACCTGCCCGCTGACTCTGACGTTTTTGATTTGAACTGGCGCAATTTTGGCCGCTGAAACTGTAAGGCATGAGATATCCCTAAACCGAGAGGACCACAGGCGTAACGAGTGTGTGAACTGTTTCCAGTTCATAAGCAACACTCATGTGGACAAAAGTAGATTACCGTTGTCGATTCGAATCCGTCAATCTGGAGTTGACATACATAACGATTCACAACAGGAAATCTGCCACTTGATTTATGGGATTTTTTCAAACCGCCACTGCATCAATTCAAACGCATGCATGGCATGCAGAAATCTCAACTTCAGCAGCACTATCTGAATTCAATTCAGCCAGCAAAGCCCTGAATTTCATAGGATTCAACGCGGCCAAAGTTCCCAACGTTGCCTTCTTTGTCTGGCCCGGGTTGCCCCTGCATGCCGACCAGGATCATTTTTTTGCCATCGGCAGAGAAGAGTGCTTCGGTCACGCGGTAACCAGTTTTCAAGGTGGCTAACCGATTTCCATTTTCTGCAGCGAATGCGGCAACGTTCCAGTCGCCTCCTCGGAGCCGACCACCCATCACAAAGAATTGACCGGAGGGGTGGAAGGCAATGGTTTCCATCAACCCTTCCCCGGATTCGTTCTGGTGAGTTTCATCCCGCTTGACCGGCGGATTCTGTTTCCAGTCCCAGCGTTGCCAGAGCTGTCTGCCGTTGCCAGCCATCGGATCATGCATTGGCCCCATGCCCGCCAGCAGCACTTCGTTCCCATCGGGAGAGAAGCAGAGGGCGAAAATCCCGCCGAGATAGCAATGACTTTTGATGATGCCCCAGCTGGTGAAATCAAGAGTGGTCCAGTTGGCCACCAGTTCTCCGGTCTGACAGTTCCAGATACGAATCTCTCCCATCAGGTTCCCCGCTGCAACCAGCTGGTTATCCGGGCTGAAGGCCACCGCCTGCACAGAAGGAACGTGTTCGAAACGATGGAGGATGTCTCCGGTTTCGGCAGAGAGAATCAGGACCGAAGGTTCGCGCTCGGGTTGAGGTTCATACTTGTAACCACCGGCCAGATATTGACCGGTTACTGAAGCAATCAGGGATTGATCGGGAGAAACCGCCATGTCCCAGGACCAGAAATCGTGCAGTTTCTGCTCCCGCTGGACCTGCTTTGACTCGGCATTGATCCACTTCAGGACGCCGTCGTATCCGGCAGAGATGTATGAGCCATGAACTGGCAACCAGGCTGCTGAACTGACATAGCTGCCATGCTCGGCCACCTTGTCATATTTTTTGGATTCCAGTTCAGCCTGATAAACACCATCCATGCAGGCGGCGAGCAATTGCGAGCCATCCTCAGATAAAGCGCCACTCAGCAAGCCTGTCGGAAGCTTGAAGTGGGAAGCAAGTTTGAATGAAACAGATTCCATAACAGAATTTTCAATCTCGGAGATGGAGGTGGTGAGTCAGATTAACAGTTCAGGAATGGGCTGGGTTTCGCCTTCCACCCGATGAAAGGTTGGCAGGTTGGGCAGGTTGTAAGTTTGTCTCGGGTCAATCCCCAGAGCGGAGAAGATGGTGGCGAACAGCTT
>JAGQQT010000828.1 GCA_020426065.1 Planctomycetaceae bacterium
ACAACAACCGGGGCATGATGGGGTACAAAACTCCCAGCATCGACCGGATTGCCCGAAACGGAATTTCATTTACCGACTACTACGGTCAGCAGAGCTGTACCGCAGGTCGGGCAGCCTTCATCGCCGGAAGTGTTCCCGTGCGAACGGGGATGACCAAGGTCGGGATGCCTGGTGCTGAGCAGGGCTGGCAAAAATCAGATGCCACCTTTGCCACCGTGCTGAAGGCTCAGGGGTATGCCACCGGCCAGTTCGGGAAGAATCATCAGGGAGACCGGGATGAGCACTTGCCTACCATGCACGGTTTTGATGAGTTCATGGGGAACCTCTACCACCTGAATGCTGAAGAAGAGCCGGAAAACCGGGATTACCCCGCTGACCTGAAACTGGCCAACGGCAAAACATTCCGTGAACAGTTCGGTCCACGAGGGGTCATTCACAGTCATGCAGATGGAAAAGGTGGCCAGACCATCAAAGACACCGGCCCTCTGACCAAAAAACGCATGGAAACAATTGATGAAGAAACCCTGGCCGCTGCCAAGGATTTTATTAACCGTCATGAATCCAAAAATGAGCCCTGGATGTGCTGGTGGAATGCCACCCGGATGCATTTTCGTACCCATGTGAAAGAAGAACACAAAAATCTGGCTGGTCCCACTTCCAGTGAATATCACGATGGAATGGTGGAACATGATCAGCAGGTTGGCCAGCTGCTCGACCTGATTGATCAGCTGAAGATCAACGAGGATACCATCATTCTGTATTCCACCGACAATGGCCCTCACTACAACACCTGGCCAGACGCCGGAACAACTCCGTTCCGCAGTGAAAAGAATTCAAACTGGGAGGGAGCGTTCCGGGTCCCAGCGTTTGTCAGCTGGCCTGGCAAATTCCCTGCCGGTGTGACCGTGAACGGAATTGTCTCGCATGAAGACTGGTTCCCCACATTCGCCGCCATTGCCGGTGATCCGGATATCAAGGAAAAGCTGAAAACAGGTGTCGAGCTGAACGGTCGGCGGTACAAAAACTACATCGACGGCTACAACATGCTCGACTACCTCAAGCAGGCCGGAACCTTCAAAACGATCTATGAAGATCAGAACGCCAGTCCGCGAAAAGAATTTATCTATGTCACCGATGGTGGAGAAGTCTGTGCCATTCGCGTGGGGGAATGGAAGGCGGTTTATCTGGAAAACCGTGCCCATCAGCTGCAGGTCTGGCGAGAGCCTTTCATCAACCTGAGACTTCCCCTGGTGTTCAACCTCCGTCGTGATCCGTTTGAATTGGCTCAGCACAATTCCAACACCTATCACGACTGGGTGATCGATCGCGCTTATATTCTTGGACCCATGCAGACGGTGGCCAGTAGATTCCTTCTGACACTGAAGGATTATCCACCCAGCCAGACACCGGGCGACTGGAGCCTGTCGACACTGGAAGCTCAGATTAAACAGATGACTTTAGGTGGAAAGTAAATCGGACTCGCGAAAGGGCGTCCTGCAAGGGACGCCCTTTTTTTAAGGGATGCCTCCATGAGATTGCCCATCACTTTCATCAGCCGTCTACTGGTTGTGTTTTTTGTTCTGGACTCTGCCGTTCAGGCATCGGATGCAGATCCTCTGCCGTCCTGGAATGATACTCCCACTCGCTCGGCAATCATTGAGTTCGTGGAGTGCGCGAAGAGCGATGGCTGCATCAAATGGATTCCTCCTGAACAGAGGATTGTCGTTTTCGATAATGATGGCACCCTCTGGGCCGAACAAC
>JAGQQT010000829.1 GCA_020426065.1 Planctomycetaceae bacterium
GCTCGGCTGACCCCCAGATGGCGGGCCAGCTCTGCCCGCGTTTGGACGACACCTGAATCCAAGATTGCTTGGTATTCGCGGGCCAGCTTCATCCGGTCAGGCTTCGGCTTTCTCACCCTCCTTTGAGGCCTAGGAATGGCCGAAATCGGCTTCCACGGGTAAAATACGACTTTGGGAGATCGACGTAAGCTGTTGATACGAAAGGCTCCCAGCTCAACGAGCCCGTGTTCGCATAGAGTACGACTCGGGGAGGGCTCTGAAATCAATTCCACTGTCGTTTATCGCCTTGTTAGCAAAAGGATCGCATCGCGAGCCATTGATAGTCCCTTATATTCGGCCGCTGCTGGAGACATGGTTATAAGATGACGCGCAAGGTTAGCGGCAGCTTCAGCCGATTCCAGCACTTGTTGCAACGGTACCACTTCGACTCGAATTGCGAACAGCACACTCTTGCTAAGCGGCATTTTCAGTAACATTTGGTGTTCCAAACGAACCCAAACCTCATCGAGGGAAATGGCTGCGTCGAGCGGCTGACTTCGCCGGGTCGGATGCTGATTTCGATCCGCTGAGCGGCAGTAACCGGCGTTCTCGCGGAGCCAGGCTTCTTCCGGTACGAGCTTATTAAGAAAGGTATCAATCTGGCGGCCGAGGGCGGCATTAAGACCAGCCACAGGGTGATGCGTTTCGCTCAAGGTACAACCAAGCTTAGCCTGCAAGGCCCAAGAGCTGGGAAAGCACACAACGCCACCCGCAACGCGATATATTCCCACTTCGTCGACCACGAGCCACACGAAGTCCACCTCCCAGGCGCGGCCCAGGCTGAGCAATTGCTCCCACGGCGAAAGCGACGCATCAATCTCTACGCCCAGCGAGCGAGCCCATTCGACCGTTTCATTCAAGCTGGTCTCCGCGACGGGAGTGAGAGCGGCATATTTGTGCGGATCATCCTTCAGCCAGTGGGAGCGTTCGGCTCGCACTTGTTTTGCAACCTCACTCGGTGCGAGAAACTCGGCGGCATTGCCTCGGCGCAGGCCCATTGCCCAACGGTGATCGGCAGCCGGAAAGAAACGCTTCCATTCCGGTTGCGGAGAATGTTTTGTATCGTTTTCGTGCATACGGCAAACAGACTTATCCAACGACGCGCCTCAAGCGGCTTTCCCATAGACCGTCGCAATTGTGACCTGCCCTCAAACATGGTACCACAGCTTAATACAGTCTCTCGATGTTTTCATTCGCAGGAGTCCCGCTGAGCGTAGCGAAGTGGGAGAGTAGAATACTGCTCAGGACCTGCGAACGCTGTACAAAACGAAGTTTAATCATGAATGATTCTCACGCCGCTCGCTGCGAAAACGTTTTCAGCAATCTACCCAGTCGCGTTGTTTGTACAACATCCCGCTTCGCATCTCGTGGTGGTGATTCCGGCATGGTCTGGTCACCTGGCGGCAGACAGTTCCGATGCGAGTGCGGGCGTTCGTAATTGTACCAGATCTGGAACTGATTCCCGATTACGTTGAGCTGTCTCTCATTGATCACAATAAAGTGGCCCAGGCACTTGTGTTCATAGGTCTGAATCACCCGCTCCACAAAGGCGTTCAGATTGGGTGAGCGTGGTGGGTTCTTCTTCACGAAGCAGTTCCTCGCTTCCAGCACGTTATCAAAACCTTTTTTTAACTTGCCATCATTATCCCGCATCACGATGGTGGCCTTGAGTTCGACATCATCGCAGTGCTGCAGAAATGATTGGGCCTGCTCGCTCAT
>JAGQQT010000082.1 GCA_020426065.1 Planctomycetaceae bacterium
TCCATGCTGTCTGGGAGATGCCTGCCGGGGATTGCAATTACTCTATGCGCTGGCAACAGATCAAATCCCAATTCACGCGGCAATGGCTCCAGAATGGAGGTCTGGAAGGCGCCCGATCAAAAAGTCGTCAAAAACAGTCCGAACGTGGTGTCTGGCAGCGTCGTTTCTATGAACATACCTGCCGTGATGAATCCGACATGAAACGCTGCCTTGACTATCTACATCTCAACCCTGTCAAGCATGGGCTCGTCTCTCGTGTTCGAGACTGGCCCTGGTCAACATTTCATAAATTCGTCAGGAACGGGGAGTACCCAATACATGGGGGAAGTTCCGATTTGTTTTACGGTGACGAATTCAAGAATTTCGAATAAGGTGGGTTCCGCTGACGCTGCACCCACCCTACACGGCTAATGGAAGAATAATTGTCTTGGCTCTATCTATAAAACGCAATCATTACAAATGAAAAACAATAACACACTAAACGCATACTGTTGCCTACTAATATTGCACAGTATGTTTTATTATTTATGGATTTTCTTGGACCCTGTTGCTTCATCATTTCATTGGGACACCATAACAACCCTAAGAATGGTTGCCTCCCGAGGACCAATATTTCGAGAATTTGCTTTTCATCAACTCTCGACGCCCAGTGTAATGTGGATACGTGCCACCATATTTTACGGATTTGTTTTGGCCTACATACTTTTGTGCGTTCGGATAGATTCACTTAAAATTCGTATGAATTTCCTTAAAACATTGCAAGTAATTTCCAGCATTTCGGTGTTTCCTTTATCTTTATTATTCTATTTACGTATTTCACAACTGTTTAGCTAGCCAGTAACGTAGGCTGGGACAAGTCCCAGCATTTGTGTAGTTTTTCTCAATGAGACTCTATCGTCGAAATCAGCCTGGTCCAGTTTTCTTTTCACTCTGGTCACGCACGGAGTCGATTGGCCCTGGTCAGCTTTTCATCGCTCCGTCAGACTCAATGAGTTCCCCATCAAATGGGAAATCGCAAACGAGTGGCACAGTGATAAATTCATCAACGCCGAATCAAAACGCTGGGACACGTCCCAGCCTACGTTACTGTGTTAGACCGTGGTGGTTAGATGGAAATCGATCGTTTTTCAAAATCGCTCAAATGACTCACCAGACAGTTGTTCTCTCAAGTTACGAAGCATATTTGGCGTTCGAGAACGAATCGCCAGAGGATGAAGAGCGTGACAGACGTCTTTTCCGTTTTCCATATTCTGTCATGTTGGAAGTGGCTTTTCCTGAACTTGATTTTGCCAATCGGTGGTGTTGGCAGCGGTTCGGGCCGGCGCATGGCGTATGCCACCAGTGTCAATCGGAGTATCCAGCATGCACAATAGTTTGGCCGCATTGCCATATCGGAGTGTGGACTCACCACTGGTACGTCAAGACCGACTACAATTTTGGATTCAACGAATGGTACTTTGCTGACGCATCCCACCATCAGCAATTCCTAGCGAGTGTGCCTGACATCAACTGGGGTGAGAAGTTTTCAGGATAGAAACGTGTGACAATAGTACAAGGCGAACAAAAAGAGATTGAGCGTGTGCAGACATATCGCGAAGTGATTTCCAAACGCAACGACATGGCGACCAAAGAATGAGTGTTTTCATTGGAGTCGTGCTCGCCATGTTTGGAATCTATTCTCTAACGTCTCTCTACGTTCCGAAGTATCGCTTTCATTGGAAAGGTCATGCTGAGCCTGCAGGCCGAATCACGCATCTAGGCTTCGGATTGACATTCTTTTGTTTTGGAACTTTGTTCGCTATTAAAGACTACAGTCCAGTGGCAGCAGGGATTCTCGCCATTGGCGGTCTTTTTGGCACGTTGTTGGTGTTAATCGGAAACTTTATAGATCCATAGCGTTTGATATCCTCCTCCGAACTGGCGAGCTAGGTAGCACCGGTTGACGCGAAGCGGCTAACGGTGTGACGAATTCACAAGAGGTTGAGAATCTGTTTCCAGCAGTAGAACTTCCGCAGCTTCTTTCGCTCTCAATCCAGTTCGCACAGGTTCATCAGGAGTGTGAGCATGGACTGGCAGGAGTTGATTTCTGCCGATTCGCTCATCGTGTGATAGCCGATTGTGGGTACCTGCAGAGTTGTGCCTGAGACCAGGCCGTTGCCAGCCATGATGATGCGTCCCATTTCGGTGCTCCCCAGTGAACCTGGCGGACGTCCTTCGGCCTGGGCTTTTTCATTGTTCCGTTCGATGTATTCATCCTTGTAGGAATAACGGATGCCGAGTTCTTCGCAGGCGTCCACGATCCGCTGAGTCAGGTCGTAGTCAAATGGAGCGTTGGCGTCCCGATGCCGGAGCACCACCTCTTGTTCCGAGACAACTTCAAGATCAGGATACGGGCTGGTATCCAGCACGATCAGTTCATTCTTGCTGGAACCGAAACGACGAAACCATTCGAGGAGGTAACGCCAGCTTTTTCCAGATTCTTCCTGAGCGGTGAAGAAGGCGGTTCCCTTGAACCCCAGGGCAAACAGGTGGACCAGCATGGCAGCGGTGAGGACATTGTCCAGCTGTGCGGAGAACCGGCCATTTTCAACGGTCAGTCGATCGGCAAAGGCAACCGGTGTTCCCGCCACCAGATGATCCAGCCCTTCCAGCTCGAAAATCAGGTTGTTGCGAAACGGGCAGATGTAAGCCTTGTTGACCTGACCATTCCCACGGTAAGCCCCCGACCATGGCTCATAAGCCAGGACCGGCTGCCTTTCAAAACGGTCCACGATTTTATTCATGAGCTGTTCTGAGACCGAGTTCCCCAGCAGGTCAGATCGCTGCCCGGCGACGAAGGCTGCGTACTGAAATTCGTTTGGGCCGGTGCAGATCAGACCATGACGGTCGATGTGAGAGGAAAACAGCCGGGAGAACGGTTCCGATCCCCGCGCCACTAGAACGCCGTCATACCAGTCGACTTTGGCGTTTCGTTCTTCGAGCAATCGTTGCAGAACACGGAAGAAACTGTGCTCCGCTCCCACGACGCTCGGCTGCCGGATCAGTTCCTTCAAAATGTCAACCAGGTCATCAAAATTCAACACGGAAACCTTCAGTGCAGGAGCGGCAGGATCAGCGGAGGCAACTGGTCGGCAGGACTGGAATACTTAATCAATGGGTATCAGGATGACTTTCTGGTCCCGCAGTGTCCATCGGATTCCCAGTGGCTCGAGTAAATTTTTTAACAGTTCTCCCAGCGTCGAATTCTTGCCGCTCAGCTTCACTGGCTGCATCCGGGCGGGACTTTCAGCAGGATAAGCTGTGGGGTCAAATTCGATACGGACCCCGGCAATCGCCTCCAGTTCTGCCAGCACCTGGGCCAGCGGAGTGGGTTGATTGAGCTCAAAGGAAACAATTTTCTGGGCAAACGCTTTTTCGACCACCTTGGGGAAATCCACCATTTCTTCCGGTGGGACCTGGCTGGTGGTGGCGGGTTCTGATGAGCGTACAGGATCCGGCATGACGGGAACGGGGATGGGAGTGGAACTGTTGATGGGCGATTCCGGCTCGACCACATTTCCGGCCGGGTCACCCGGTACTGATGGATCCAGCGAATAGCCATCGGCAATGGCTGCCATCCGACGCAAGATCACCTCGCTGGTTTCGGAACTGACTGAGCGGACGGAACCATCGGCCATCAGAATCAGCATCTGATCGGGAGAGTCGGAACCGAATCCGTCCGGTCCATTGATGTAAGGTGCTTTCGTGAGCGGGCGGATCATGTGTTCTCCATCCGCCCAGGATGTGAACTGCGAGACAATTCCGGAAATCATCCAGGTCTGGGAGAGTCCGTCTTTCACATCCTCTACCCGGGTGGATCGATTGCGGGCGAAGATTCCCGCTCGCGGATGTGTTACAGGCAGGTCCGGGGCATCGTGGCCCACTCCTGCAATCCCGACGAAATGAGCGGTCGGATAGCGGTCCGCTCCCGCCGTCTGTTTGAGAGCAGGGTTGAGCAATTCAGGCCGGGACCGACGCACGTAGGTATCATTCGCTGACGCATCCCATTCGAGATTCAGGTGCGGCCCGGGTTGAGCATTGGGGAATTCCTGCTGATCGAGTAGAGCAACCCAGCTCAAAGCAGGCTGGTTCCCTTCTGCCTGTGCAGCCGGAAACGCTGCCTGCCGACTGCGAAAAAGTCCGATACGGGTGCCGAGTTGCAGCAGACGTCCCTGAAACGAATTCGGATCGATTTTTGCCTGCGGCGGATTTGGAGAATCATTCCCGTTTTCGGAAGTCCCTGCAGCGGGAGCAACCTCTGATGTGCCAGCCGGCTCCACCGGCTGGTTGTTCTGTTTGGCGATCCGCTGGGTATCACGATTCAACAGCCAGCTGACCAGAACAATCAATCCAGTCATGAGAATGCCAAAGGCTACCAGGGCCACTTTCCGCCGTTGAGGAATCGAGAAGGAGCTGGACTCCACCTTTGTTTCGGGGGAGAGGTCAGCCTTCAGCTGCTGATCAGGTCCCACATGGATCTGGAGCAAGGTTCGACATTCCGGACAGGTGAAGTCGAGGACAGGAATTCCATCCTGTTGGACGCGCAGGCGGGCCCCGCAAGTGGGGCACAGGAATTCGCCAGTCAGACTCGCCATCAACTCCTCCCTGAAGTTGTCATTTCCTCTGCTTCCGGCTGTCACTCAGCCGGAACTCGGTATTTACTGTTTCGCTTCCGGAAATTCCCATTCCGGACAGGACTGCTGAATCGCTTCGTATTTGGCGGTCAGCTTCTTTGACAGCCTGGCCAGAACCTGTGGGAACTGGGCCGAGACGTCCGTCGTTTCGTGAGGATCGGTGGCAATCCGGTAGAGTTCAAAACGGGTCAGCTTCGCCGTTTTGATGAATTCCTGAGACTGCGGATTCACATTGCCGCCCAGCCGACGCTGAGGATCGTCCACGTTTGGTCCACTCCAGTGGGCCACGATTTTCCACTCGCCATCCCGCATCGCAACCTTGGGAATGCTGTAAGCCCGATAATAATGCCAGAACAACGGCTCAGGCCGATCGAATTCATGACCACTCAGCAGAGACGAGACATCGCACCCGTCCAGCGTCATCTTTTTCGGCAGAGCAACTCCCGCCAGCGAGCAGAATGTCGGCAGGAAATCGAGACTGCAGACCGGCGTTGAGGATTCCTGACCAGGATTGATCTGGCCGGTCCACCGCATGATTCCGGCCACCCGGATTCCTCCTTCATAGATATGCAGCTTCATGCCCCGCATTTCTCCGGGAGAACCATAGGAACGTTTCGCATTCGGATACCGGCTCAGCGTTTCCGGACCATTGTCCGATGTGAAGACTACCAGGGTATCCTGGCCCAGCCCGAGTTGATCAATGGTGCTGATCAGATTTCCGACCGCCCGATCCATATTGGCGACATTCGCAAAATACTGAGCCTCATCTTCATTCCGAGCCACACCCATGTATTCCTCAACCAGATCCCGTGGACTTTCAACCGGTTCGTGTGGTTCGTGAAAACAGACCTGCAGATAAAACGGTTTTTCGGTCTTCCGCTCCGATTTCAGCCAGTGAATCGCCTCCTCAGCAACCAGACCACAGGAAAATCCTTCGAGTGGGCCAACCGCTTCGCCATTCCGCACAAAGTTTTTTGGGTTCTGATGCCGTGGGGCAGCATTGTTCTGAGTGGCAAACCAGTAATCAAAACCATTGTCGTCCGGTTGATCCTGCTCGTCAGAATTGAATTTTCCATTGCAGTGCCACTTGCCGCAGACGGCAGTCTGATAACCATTGGCCCGCAGCAGGCTGGCCGTAGTTGGGGTCTCTTTCTTCAGGTACATCGGATGATTCTCGGGAATCCAGTCGTAGATTCCGAGGCGGTTGGGAGTCTGGCCAGTCAGCAGTCCTACCCGGGCAGGTGAACAGACGGGAGCGGCACTATAGAAGTCGGTAAACCGGATCCCCTGATCGGCCAGCCGGTTCAGGTTCGGAGTTTTGATGTGCGGATGCCCGTAGCATTCCAGATCTCCATATCCGAGATCGTCGCACAGAATCACCAGAAAATTCGGCTGAGCCGCCGCCACTTCGCTGCCAGTACAAAGGGTGATCAGCAGGAAAACCCCGGCAATCAGAGCGGGGAGGAATTGGCGATGTCGGACGTGGATCATGTGTGTATTCTTCCGCAGAGGGTGAGCTGAGCCGACAGGCTGTTGAATGACCAGATCAACAGAAATACAGACAGATAAACAGATTTGGATGCCAGTTTGGCGAGTTTTGCAAGAAATACAAAGTGGTCTTTCCGAAAATGAGGCCACCCGTTAGATTACTGGGAAAAATGGAATTTGTCTCCCTCGCGCATCTGGAAAGGACTCCGAAATGCCTGCCGAGGACTTGCGCTTACTGATCGCCGGCCACCTACACCTGGATGGCGTTCTGCGCGGAATACCAGAAAATGAAGCCGTTCATTCCATTGTCCGTGATGCCAATATGCGGGCCTTTGAGAGGCTGGTTGAACTGGCAATGGAACACCCCGTCGATGCGGTGATCATCACCGGTTCGCTCTTTGAGGGGGTTCCTTCTGTTCGGGCTGCTTCTCTGTTTCGGGATGGCATGGCAGCCCTGGCGGAAGAACAGATTGCCACCGTGCTGGCCTCCCAGTCATCTCAACAGATCAACCTGCTGGCCGACTGCGAATGCCTTCCCGAGAGCGTTCAGATTCTTTCCAACGACCATCCCTCCCTGCAGATTGAAACCCGGCACGCTCCCCGCAATCCGTTTCATGCCTGCCTGATGGATCGGGTCAGCAGTCGTTCTGCACAGCTTCCCCAGGTCGATTTGGGGATTGTGAATTCCGGCTGGCTGGAACCGCAGCATGAGGAGAACTCGCACAGAAACATGGCCTGCCGTTTGCGGGTGTTCAATGGCGCTGAGACTTTTCATTCCGCTCAAAAACCGGAAGGACTCTGGCTGGCTCCGGGCAGTATTCAGGCCCTGAACGGCAGCTATCCGGGTGATCGTTCCGTCACGATCTGCCATTTGTCTGCAACCGGAGAGATCAGTTATACAAATCACTCCACGTCGAGCGTCTGTTATGTGGAAGTGGATTATCCGCTCAATCCTGCTGAGGAGGCAAACAAACTCCAGCGCGGCCTGTTCGATCTGATTGAGCAGAGTATTCCCTCCGCAGAACAGAGAGCCGAGCTGTATTGTTTTCAATGGAAAATGCGGGGGCCGATTGCCGCTCTGAAAACATGGAACCGGGCGGCTCTCAAATCCATTCTGGACCGGTTCCATTTCACGCAGGAAACCGAAACACAGATCTGCCATCAACTTCAGTGGACTCTCCAGCTTTCCGGCCAGGGAGTCTCCTCGAACCAGATCGATGTTTCGGAAGATGTGGAAGAGGATCTGTTGCGGTGTCTGACGGAAGTGGGAATGACCGAATCCAGGCAGTCTCCCACCAGTGCCATCTCAGCTCTTTTGAATGGAAAAACCGGCTGGGATCAGGCGGCGATTGAAGAACTGAAGCAGCAGATCGACTGGAAGCAGGTCTGCCATCGAGCGGCGGAACTGGGCATGACAGCCTGGTTGAATGCCGACACACCAGCGGCGTGACAACAACACTGAGCGGACATTCCGGGGGGAAGCAGCCCGCTCATTCGAGGTTCTGAGGACGGAACACACATACAAGCCAGGGAGCAGGCGATGAGAATTACGGACATCATGATTGATCGGTACGGGGTCTGGTCAGATCTGCTGTTGCCAGTCAATAACGAGGGAATCACCCTGATTCACGGCCCCAATGAAGCGGGCAAATCCACCCTGATGCGGTTCGTCCGGGGAATCCTCTATGGCTTTCCGGCGGTCGGCGTTTCCCGCGACCTCTCCAATGATAGCGGTCACAGCACCGGCGGCAGTCTGAGACTGACCAACGGACGACAGGCACTGGAAGTGACCCGCACCATTGACGAGCATGGTCGTCAGCTGTTTCGGGCAGCAGCAGGAACGAAATCCTATAACGAGCCGGAATTCGCCCAACTGCTGGAAGATGTGGATGCCGAAGTCTACCGCACCATTTACACCCTCGGCCTGAAAGAGCTTCGCGAACTTTCCACGCTGCAGTCTGACCAGGTGGGCGCTCAAATCTACGGCAGTACCCTCGGATTGATCGGCCAGCGACTCCTCAAAGCCGAGCGGAAAACGAAAGATCTCTCCCGACATCTGTACGATCCGGATTCCAGCACCGGTAAACTGTTTGACCTGTCTGGGGAATATCATTCGGTCACCCAGGCGATCCGGAAAGCGGACCGTGTGATGGATCGTTACCAGAGCCAGCTGGACGAACTCAAACGGCTCGAACAAAAGCAGCATCACCGACGGACTCGCCTCCAGCAGCTCAAGCGGGAACAAGGGCATCATCATTATCTGCAGCGGGTTTACACTCCCTGGAAACGGATGCAGGAACTGGAGCGGGATCGGGCGAAACTGCCGGATCTGCAGGACTTCCCCGCTCACTCCGCCTCGCGACTGGCCGAACTGTCTGCAGACCTGGACAAGGCCCGCAAAACCACAAAACAACTCCGCCAGCAGAAACTGGGACTGAAAAAAGAATTCGAACAGCATCAGGGTTCCCGTTCACTGCGAGACCACGCGAGCGGCGTCCGGGCGCTGATCGATTTGCGGAAACTGGTGGATTCTGCTGAAAAGCATCTGGCTGCTGGTTCAGCGGATGTGGCTCTGCTGAAATCGGAACTGGATGACAAGCTCAGCACGATGGGTTCCGGCTGGACCATTAACCGTCTGGCAAATATCGACTGCAGCCCCGAGTCTCAACTCCGGTTGAGCAACTCTGCCCGAACCTATCAGACAGCTCTCAGCCGACGATCCCGACATCGCCGCAAGTATCGCCGCGTCTCCGATGCTCATCATCAGCGTCAGACCGAATGGCAGGATCGCCTGCGACGCCTCGGAATCAGCTCATTAGATGATGCCATCAAGGCCGCTGAAAAACGGATTGCAGAACTCGAAAACGTCGCCCGACTGCGGGTTCGGGAGGCAGAACTGGAGCAGCATCTCCGCAGCTCCCAGGAACTGCTGGATAAAACATCCCTGCAGCGTGAACTTCCCTGGTGGGCACAAACCACACTGACCATGTTTGCCATGGCGGGGGGATTCCTCGTGCTGGCCGGTCTGGTTCGCGGGATTCAAACCGGCTGGATTATCGGTTTGATCTACCTTCTGACCGGCATGATGGGCGGAGCACTTGCCTGGGCGTTACGGGCTCACTTTGAGTCGGATGATCATCAGCTCAAACGTCGGATTCGTCGCGAAATGGAAGAGAGTGAGCGTGAGCTGCTCTCCCTGCAACGGCAGTTGACTCATCTTTACGGCCAGCCACAACGGAATGGCGCCAATCGGACTCCCCTGCGAGCAGCAGAACGGCACGCCGTTCATCAGAGCCAGGGGGAACTGGTCCGGCAGGCTACTCAACACCTGACCGATCTGCAGACACTCAAACGGACCGAAGAGCGGCTCATCAAAACCCGGAAGACACTTTCGATTCAGCGTGAAAAACGGGCCGCTCATCAGAAGGATGTCAGCGCCACCCGCTCTGCCTGGTGTGATCTGTTAAAGCAGCTCGGATTGCCGGAAACAGTTCGCACGCGGGAAGCCACTATTCACTGGCAGCAGGCCCTCGATGCCCAGCAGACCTGGCGACAATGGCAGGCTGCCCGGGAAGACGCCAAACGTTCCGAAGATCTGCTCGCCCAGTTCCGAGAGCAGATGGAACTGGTTGCCGGACGGATTTCCGTCAAACGGGTGGATGGCCTCTCGCTCTCCAAAACTCTCGATCACTGGGCCAGCCATCTCAATGACTTTGAACATTCCTACTCCAAGTATCAGAACGCCCGCCAGGAACTCCGGCAGATCTCTCGCAAACTGGAGAACGCTCAAGCCCAGGAAGATCGCATCCGCCAGGAGCGGGAAGCGCTCCTGCAACGGGCCGGCGTGACCACGCACGAAGGATTTCAGCAGGCTCTCGTCCATTACCAGCGGCACCAGGAACTGAACGGCCTGATTGTCGATCTGCAGGATCAGTTAGCTGCCCTGGGCCGCGAAGAACCGAACCTCGCGATCGTGGAAGAGGATTTGCGCGCCTACGATGCTTCCGGGAATCGAGAGCGGATGGAAATGTTCGGACTCGAAATCGAAGACCTGGAACGGGAACTGGCTGAGACCCAGGAACTGATCGGTCGCATCCGTCAGACACTGACAAACCTGGAAAGCGATGCCACTGAGGATGATTTGAAACTTCAGCGGCAACAGATCATCGATCAGGCCGCCGCCACACTCAGTGATTATCGAGCGGGGGAAATTGCCCAGTCCGCTCTGCAGCGCATGACGGCCGAATTCGAAGAACGATATCAGCCCGCCACCCTCGCCCGCGCTTCGGAATATCTCGAAAAACTGACCGTGGGCCGCTACGACCAGATCCGCACGCCCCTCGGCAGTCGCGATCTGCTCATTCGGGAACGGACTGGCGAACTGCGGGGCGTTCATCAACTCAGCGATGGCACCCGGGAACAGTTATTCCTCTCCATCCGCCTGGCCCTGATCGATACCTTCTCCGATGAAGGAATCGAAATGCCGGTCGTCTTCGATGACCTGTTCGTCAACTTCGACCAGGAACGAACCGAAGCCGCCGTCGAGACCATTCTCGACTTCGCCGGTGGCCGCCAGGTCCTGTTCTTCACCTGCCACGCTCACCTGGCCAACATGTTCACCGACCGCGGAGTCGAACCCATCTGGCTCCCCTCCATCTCCCGCCAGACAACCCGCCAGGCCGGATAACGGAGCAGAGCGACTGGTCAACCGCAGTGAATTCTTAAAGGAAAGCGTGGCAGTGGCAGGGTCAGGAGCGAAGCGCATGGCCCTGACTGGAGCAAGTAGCGGCTTACTGCTTCTGTTTTCAAAAATGACGTGCTCTGAGTAACGATCTGTGGCATCAGGTGTCACACCCTGCAGGCGTTGGCCACATGATCGAGAAACCTCGGCTCCCCGGTTTTGGGAACAGAGGGGTTTGTGGATGCGTTTGGAGACTGGTAAAATCGCGATGGTGAAGACTGCGGCATAGCACGGGAGCCCCAAAGAAAGAACGCTGTGCGGTGTAGCAAGGAAAATCAACCAGCGTTCCGTCGCAACTCATTACATAGTTTTACATATCAAATATCACAAGTCTATATTACTCTGTTGTTTTTTTTTAATATTTTACTGCACTTCGGCGGTCGAGTACATGT
>JAGQQT010000830.1 GCA_020426065.1 Planctomycetaceae bacterium
TTTCGAGCGGCAGTAGTTGGGACAGGTTTTATCGGCCCGGTGCATGTCGAGGCGTTACGAAGAGCGGGGATTGAAGTCGCAGCAGTGATCGGCTCAACTCCCGCAAAGTCTCGCGAAGCAGCGGAGCGAATGCAGATTCAATCCAGGCATGAAACTCTGGAGGACATCCTGGCGGATGATTCTATCGATTCCGTGCACCTCACAACTCCCAATCGCTTTCATTACGAACAGGCAACTGCGGTTCTTCGGGCCGGAAAACATGTCCTGTGTGAGAAGCCGCTGGCGATGAATTCCCGACAGTCATCCGAGCTGGTCAGACTGGCAGCAGAGAGTGGTCTGGCTGCAGGTGTGGCCTACAATATTCGATTTTATCCTCTCTGTCATGAGGCAGCTGAGCGAATCCAGCAGGGGAAGTTGGGAGAATTACTGCACGTCACGGGAAGTTATCAACAGGACTGGCTGTTGTACGAAACGGATTATAACTGGAGAGTCCTTTCCCGGGATGGGGGAGAATTGAGAGCCATTGCAGATATCGGTACTCACTGGCTGGATCTGATCCAGTTCATCAGTGGGCAGCGGATTGTCTCAGTCTGTGCTGATTTACGAACGGTCCATCCAGTGCGACAACGTCCCGTCGGAAGTACAGAGACCTTTTCAGGAAAAGGAAACTCTGACTCAGCGACAGAATCTGTTGAAATCACGACCGAGGATTGCGGCTCGGTGATGTTGAAATTCGCCAATCAGACGAATGGTTGCCTGTTTGTCTCGCAAACCTCAGCCGGGCACAAAAACTGTCTCCGCTTCGAAATTGCCGGATCAAGTCAATCCTTTTCCTGGAATAGTGAAGCCCCCAACCAGCTCTGGATTGGACATCGCAGCCAGCCCAATGAGCTGTTGATTCGTGACCCGGCACTCCTGGAGAATTCCGCTGCGAAAATCTCCAACTATCCCGGCGGTCATAATGAAGGATTTCCGGATACCTTCAAACAACTGTTCCTGAGTTTTTACGGCTACATCAAAGCAGGAAACTTTTCTGCTAGACCACCCTTCCCCACTTTTCTGGATGGTCATCAGGAAATTCGGCTCTGTGAAGCCATCCTGCAAAGTCATCGAACCCGTCGCTGGACTGATGTGGAGACAATTAATGAATGATCTTGGTTTCGTTACTGCAATCCTGGGTGACCAGAGTTTTGATTATGTCCTCCAGACCGCACAAAAGCTGGGATACAGCTGTATTGAAGTCATGTGCTGGCCGATTGGAAAAGCGGATCGCCGTTATGCCGGTGTCACGCATATTGATGTCAATCAGTTGAGCCCGGCAGACAGGAAAACCCTCCTGGCAAAACTCGATGACTCCGGCGTTTCCATCAGCGGAATGGGGTATTACCCCAACGCACTCTCACCAGATGAGGATGAGGCGAAAGCAGGGATCAGTCATCTACGGAAAGTCATCGAAGCCGCCGCTCAACTCAATGTCAACCTGGTGACGTCCTTTATCGGACGGGACTGGACGAGATCCGTGGATGACAACTGGCCCCGGCTGCTTGAGACTTGGGGTCCGATTCTTGAGTTTTCAGAAAGTCATGGGGTTCGCATCGCAATTGAAAACTGCCCCATGTTCTTTACCAGTGACGAATGGCCTGGTGGAAAAAATATCGCCATCAGCCCGTCAATCTGGCGACGCCTCTTCAAAGATCTTTCCAGCGATGCTCTCGGGCTGAATTACGATCCGTCCCATCTGGTCTGGCAGCAGATGG
>JAGQQT010000831.1 GCA_020426065.1 Planctomycetaceae bacterium
CGAGCTGACTGAAATGGGCGGGCGTAAAGTTCGGCATTTTATCATTCCCAATTCCCCTGGAGTTCAGGTTGCGTTCTGGCAGGAAGGGGACAGTCTGGCTGCTGCATTTGGTCCGGATGTGCTCACCGTCACGGGAGAATGCCTGGCGGGGAATCGCAGCTCACTTGCTGCCAATAAAAAGTTTCAGCAGCAGACAATCCGGAGCGAAGAATTCGCCCAGTCGAGCTTGACCTGGATGGACTTCGGCCCGCTCAAATCAACCTATGGCCCGATGCCCATTCCTCTCCCGAAAGGAGATCCGATTACGGTTGATGATGTTCTGAAGCTGACAGGACTGGCTGATCTCGATTCGATCATCAGCCGGGTCGGTTACAAAGGAGCGGCGTTGTGGTCCGAGTCGAAGGTGGTCGGACTGGGCAAAGCGGACGGAGCACCAATGACCTTGGCTGATCTGCCACCGTTGCCCAAAAAGATGAATTCCTTTTCTGCGTTCCGCTGCAACCCGGAAAAAGCACTCGATCAGCTCATGGAACTCGTTAAGAACCCTGCGGCCCTGGCTGGGGAAGAACAAAAGGTGGCAGGTCTGCTGGAATCCCTGGATGACATCCTCGGGTTCCGTCTCAAGGAAGACCTCGTTTCCCAGTTCGGTTCACTGGTCTGTTTTTATGATGACATCAATGGTGGCCTGATGGGTGGCGGCATGACTCTCGTCGTGCAATTGAATGATGGAGCCCGCACCAGCCAGTTCATTGATCAGCAGATGGGCCGACTCGAACAGGCTGAAGAAGATGGAGAAGTGTTTGACTGGCCGGTTTATCCGTATCGGATTCAGCTGGAAGGCAAGCCGGACCTGATCGTCTTTGATATCTTTGATGCCGAAGAGACCGCCATTCAGATGGGTGCGGTTCAGGTGATCGGTAACTGGCTGGTCATCAGCACAATGCCGCAGGCCGTGGAAGCATTTCGGCTTCGAACCGAAGGTCGGCTGGCCACCTGGACTCCTGACGAGGAATATCAGGCAGCCTTCGCCGAACTTCCCCAGGAGTTCACCTCCATTACCGGCGCCTCGCCCCGGGAAGGGTATCAACTACTGTTGAGTCTCGGCACCACATTCCTGCCCTTCTTGCAGAAAACAGTGCTGGATGAATTTGGTGACCAGTTTGAAGAACTGCCGTTTTACCTGGAAGAAGTTCCTCCGGCTGAGCTGATTGCCCAGCCACTCTTTCCGAATGTCGTGGTTTCGGTGGCTGATGCCGATGGCGCCACGGTTTATTCCCGCATCTCCACCGCCGGATTCCCGATGGGAGGAGGGGATATGGGAATGACAACCCTAGCCGTAGGAGGGGTGATGGCTGCGTTACTGTTGCCCGCCGTGCAGTCGGCCCGGGGAGCAGCCCGCAAGGCTCAGGCCAAGAACAATCTGAAGCAGATCGGCCTGGCGATTCACAACTATGATTCTACTTACAACCACCTGCCCATCGGAACAATACCTAACGAAGATCTCAAGCCGGAAGAGCGTTTCAGCTGGCAGACTTCCATTCTGCCCTACCTGGAAGAGAATGGGACATATAACCTGCTCGATCTTGCGAAGCCCTGGAATGAAGATATCAATGAAGCGATCGTCGCTCAGTCTTTCCCCGTCTTTCTGGATCCGAATCAGGGAGAGGATTACAGCGAATATGGCCAGACACACTTTGTCGGGATGGCTGGTGTGGGGAAAAATGCTCCCCTGCTCAAAGTCGGTCAGCCCGGTTGCG
>JAGQQT010000832.1 GCA_020426065.1 Planctomycetaceae bacterium
CAATAACTTCATGCCCGACTATGGACGGGTTTCCCATTATCGTTCCGCCAGCGGGATGGGGATTCGGCTCGATGCGGGCAGTGCGTTTTCCGGAGCGGTCGTCAATCCGTTTTATGATTCGCTGCTCGTCAAGGTGACCGCTCATGGAAGAACGTTCCAGGAAACGGCCAAGCGGATGGTTCGCTCACTGCAGGAATTCCGCATCCGGGGCGTGAAAACCAATATTCCGTTTCTGACGAAGGTGGTTACCCACCCGGTCTTTCTGGATGGGAAGTGTACCACCCGCTTTATCGATCAGACTCCTGCCCTGTTTGAGTTCCCCAAGCGGCAGAACCGGGCCACCAAGCTGTTGTCCTACATTGGCGATGTCATTGTGAACGGGAATTCTCTGGTCAAAGATCGACCGGTGGCGAAGCGACGCACCGAAGCACCGATTCCTCATTTTGATCGGACTCAACCGCGTCCCCAAGGAACTCGCGATGTGTTTCTCGAACTGGGAGCGGAGAAGTTTTCACAGTGGATTCTGGATCAGCAGCGCCTGCTGATGACCGACACCACCTTCCGCGATGCCCATCAGTCTCTGCATGCCACCCGCTTTCGTACGCAGGATCTGTTACACATTGCTGAAGCGTATTCGTATCTCTGTCCGAATCTGTTCTCACTGGAGATGTGGGGCGGAGCAACGTTTGATACCAGCATGCGGTTCCTCAAGGAATGTCCCTGGCAGCGTCTGGCGGATATGCGGGAAAAGGTTCCCAACATTCTGACCCAGATGCTGCTCCGGGCCTCCAACGCCGTCGGCTATACCAACTATCCCGATAACGTTGTGGTGGCTTTCGTGAAGGAAGCGGCCCAGACCGGCATGGATGTGTTCCGGGTGTTTGATGCTCTGAACTGGGTTCCCAACATGAAGCTGGCCATGGAGGCCGTGCGTGACACCGGGATGATTTGCGAAGCTTCGATCTGTTACACCGGTGATATCACCAATCCGAAGTTGAACAAATACACGCTCAACTATTACGTCGATCTGGCAAAACAGCTGGAGAAGATGGGAGCGCATATTCTGGCCGTCAAAGATATGGCCGGACTGTGCAAGCCGGATGCCGCCACTCTGCTGATCAAAACGCTCAAGCAGGAAGTGGGGATTCCGATTCACTTCCACACACACGATACCGCCGGAATTCAGGCCGCATCCATTTTCAATGCAGCCAACGAACAACTCGATATTGCCGATGCGGCGATGGCACCGATGTCGGGCGGGACGTCTCAACCCAACCTCAATACCATTGTGGCCGCTCTGGCCAATCATCCCCGCAATCCCGAACTGAATCTGGATGCACTGGATGATATCGCAACTTACTGGCGGGGCGTGCGTGAGTTTTACACTCCGTTTGAAGCGGCCGTGCTGCCTTCCACTTCCGATCTGTATCGACACGAAATGCCGGGAGGCCAGTACACCAACCTCTACGCTCAGGCCCAGGCACTGGGACTGTCCGATCGCTGGTCGGATGTGTGCGATGTCTATGCGACCGTGAATGAACTGTTTGGGGATATTGTCAAAGTGACTCCCACATCCAAAGCAGTTGGCGATATGGCATTGTTCATGGTGGCCAATGATCTGACCGCCGCCGATGTCCTGGATCCTAATCGGGAGCTGGCGTTTCCGGCTTCGGTGATTGATCTGATTGGCGGCATGATGGGGCAACCTCCCGGCGGGTTCCCGGAACAGATCCGGAAAGTAGTGCTGCGGGACAA
>JAGQQT010000833.1 GCA_020426065.1 Planctomycetaceae bacterium
AGTCGACCACATTCCAGAAAGCGGAAATGTAATCGGGGCGACGATTCTGATAGTTCAGATAGTATGCATGTTCCCACACATCCAGTCCCAGAATTGGAGTGCGGCCTTCGGAAAGCGGAGTGTCCTGATTGGCAGTACTTTCAACAACCAGTTTTCCCTGATCCACAGACAGCCAGGCCCAGCCACTCCCAAAACGGGTGGCGGCGGCATTGCCGAATTCTGTTTTGAACTTGTCGAATGAGCCAAACTTGCCATCGATGGCAGATGCCAGTTCTCCGGATGGTGCTCCCCCCTTGCCTGGTCCCATAATGGTCCAGAACAGGGAGTGGTTGGCATGTCCACCACCATGGTTCCGAACAGCTCCTCGAATCGACTCAGGAACACTGGAAAGTCCCCGCATCAGGTCGTCAATGGATTTCCCGGCCAGCGCGTCGTGTCCCTGCAGGGCCTCATTGAGTTTGTTGATGTAAGCCTGATGATGCTTCGTATGATGAATTTCCATCGTCCGGGCATCCACGTGCGGCTCCAGGGCATCGTATGCGTACGGAAGTTTGGGAAGTTCGTAAGCCATGTTTTTCCTTTCCAGATGTAACTTATGCTCGCAATGAACCTGCAGTCAGGACATCTCGCGAGTGAAATGGTCCCTGCTGATGTGGGTTATCAGCCAGAGTGAGAATTGGTCCGATTGACAACGTTTTCGATTTTAGGGTTCCCACAGCAGTCGGCAAGTCGTCAGACAGGGCAAATTTTGATTCTTGACTTATCGAATCCACCTCTAACACTGTACGATGACTACGTGAATAGATCACATGTCTGTTATATTGCCCAATGTATTCACAGACTGGATCGGTCAGATATCCCTCACTCCTCGATCATTACTGTTCATGCCTCAAGGCGAACTGTTCATGTCACTTTTTCCTGAAATCGAAACCGGACCAAGACGTCGCATTTCGTCGGACATCGATCTGGACATCACTCCCATGATTGATGTGACGTTTCTGTTGCTGATTTTTTTCATGGTTACGTCGACCATGCAATCCACACCCGATCTCGAACTTCCCGTCGCCCGACATGGCACTGGGGTGAACAATTCGGAGAACGTGATCGTTTCCGTGATCGATCGAGATGGCTATCCGGTCCTGCTGGCTGGTGCCCCTCCTGCCCCGGAAATGCCACTCGAGCAGATTGTGGACTATGTTCGCCAGGAAATTGAGCAGGGAAAAACAGGAATCATCTTGAAAGCCTCCGGCACGATTCCCTCAGGGTTCATCAAGCAGGTAACCCAGGAGCTGCAGTCCGTGGGAGAACTTCGTTTCCATTATGCGGTCAGTGAACTGAACTCCCCCTGACCATTGCACGACCTGACTCAATCCCATCAGCCCGCGAGTTTCCCATGCCGATTATTTTTCGCTGCGAGCATTGCCAGCAACGGATGAGCATCAGCCGCAAACTGGGAGGAAAAACCACAACCTGCCCCCGGTGTGGTCAGTCAACTTATATTCCGCCCGAAGAAGAAGTCTCAGAGGTCTCTGAGCCGGTCAGCCCATCCAGCGAGCCTGACAACACCGAGCCGGCAGAAACTCCAGAAGACAGCATTCCTGAAGTCAGTGCCGCACCATCTTCCAGGTCTGCTGCCGAGCCTCGTCTGGCACCGCCTGAAACCGAGGACACTCCAGCAGAAGACATAGAATTCCAACTTGGCAAACGCTCCTCCGATGATGAGGAAATGGATTTGACCCCGATGGTCGATGTCA
>JAGQQT010000834.1 GCA_020426065.1 Planctomycetaceae bacterium
GATCGTTCCGCCAGTAAGAGTTGTAGACGTGAATGTGTTCGTAGAAGAACTTTTCCATTTCCGTCTGATCGACAACAGGCTCATCATCACCACACAGGACCGATCCGAAGAATCGAGCGGCAGCCTGCAGAACATGATTAATCGTGCGGGACGTGACCGGATTTCGCGGTGTCAGGTGATAGGTCTCACCATGAGATTCCGGATTAGCGATGATGTGCGCCATCACAGCAGAGACCCAGTCCACCGGGACGAAGTTCTTGCTGTCGTTTTCATCGAGCGTAACGCGGGTAGGAAATGCGTTGTTGAATCCGGTCTCCTCACCACCCGGTGTGTTTCTGGCGAGCGTGTGAACCAGCTGGACTGCTGCGTAAAATCCGTGGAAGGTATTGGTGAAGCCGGTCTGGCTGTCTCCCACGATGATGGCCGGGCGGTAAACGGTGACCGAATCCAGGAAAGATGAACCTCGCACCATTTTCTCGGCGGTGACTTTGCTCTCTTCGTACGGATTGCCGAACTCCTGCCCGACATCCAGTTCGGACTCGCGGCAGACACCTGTCCGCAAACCGCAGACATAAGCGGTGGAGACATGATGGAACTCCCGCAGGCCTGCTTCCTGGCAGAACTGCAGCACATTTTGCGTTCCGCCCACATTGGAACGATAGGGCTCGGAATCCGGTCCAGTGCTGACAAAGGACAGCGAGGCCGCGTTATGGATCATGCCACGGCAGTTTTCGACCGCCCAGCGGATATCCTGAGCTTCCATTCCGAGAGAATCTTCACAGAGTTCACCGGTCAGAACGACGGGACGTTCGAGCGGAGTGCCCAGTTCCTGCTCCCAGTTGGCCATGATGGCATCGATCCGCATCTGAGCGGTCATCCGTCGACTGGCACGCACGACAACCGCCAGGGGAACACCGGCAAGTGCCAGATCTTTCATCAGATACCGGCCCAGCAGCCCGGTCGCTCCGGTCAGCAGCAGATACTTTCGGTCCGTTTCGGTATGTTTCGACATGGATTGCACCCTATGATCACTAAGACTCCCAGACTAACAGAGTGCCCGCAAACAGGGGGAAAGTCAACAACTTCCTGCAGGGATTCGGCTCAGGAACCCGGATCAGCCCTCAGAAGGATGCCCAGGATGGATTAGCCAGCAGATTCGGATCGAAGCAATTAGACGGGTCATGCAGAGCAGTTAAGCATGGGAAACACAATTCCCGTCAAATCAACAAGTTACAGCAAAATATCCCGAAGTGTTGATAGGCAAAAGCCGAGCGGGCGAACTATTTCCAGTTCTCGACCTGATCGGCGATTTTGAGGGGACTGCGGCGATGCGGCCCCTTGAGAGCGTGCCCTCTTCCAAATTCCTCGAAGAATTCCTCCTGAACTGGCTGATCTACCTGGTCCTCTGCAACTTCCGCAGGCTTGCGAGAGGGTCGCAAGGCCAGCATGGCGGGAAGCAGGACGAGATCTCCAATCAGAGCGGCCACCAGCAGGGCTGACATCAGGAGGCCGAACCGGGAGGTTGGTGCAAACGGGCTGAACCCGAGGGCCAGCATCCCGACCGCAGCAATCACAGCCGCCTCGGCAATGGCCGGACCGGTATGCAGTAATGCGTCCAGCGATGCCTGGCGGGACTGTCGCTGTTCCCGGAAGATCCGCGTGTAGTAGACCAGGAAATGGAAGGTCCCATCCACGGCAATTCCCAGGGCGATGCTGGCGGTCATCATCATCCCGATATCAATGGAAATT
>JAGQQT010000835.1 GCA_020426065.1 Planctomycetaceae bacterium
TGAACTCGTATTGCCGGGAAATTTTAGTTACGACTTCCGCCTTCTCACCCTGCTTGACTGAGACCACTTCCGGCAGAGCATCGACATTGATCGGGAACTCTACGATGCGAAGTGTGACGGGATTCGAAGGAACGTTCACGTTCAAGCCGCGTGGATTGGCTTCATTCTGCTTTTGATTCGCGAACTGATCGGCCCGTTGTTTCTCCTGCTGTGCCTGCTGCTGGAACTGCTGAGCAGCCTGGAATTCCATGTCTGCCCTGGTTTTTGCCTCCATGGCCGCCTGCTGGGCTACCGTCGCTTCCTGTTGTTTTTTCGCGGCATCGCTGGCCAGGGTATCCGCTTCTTTGGATTTCTTCATGGCCTCATCACGGGCTGCAACTGCCTGCGTCACTTTCGTCTTCAAGCCTTCATCAGCGGGGTTCGCCGCAGCAGCTTCCTGAACCTGTTTCAAAACGGCTTCAGCCTGCTGCAGATCATTCGTTGCTTTGGCGGCCGCCTGATCAGCCTGTTGTCTGGCCGTGTTGGCCTGATTCAGCGCAGTGTTGGCCTGATTGAGTTCGTTTTGTCTTTGCTGAACAAGTTGCTGTGCCTGTTGAGTTTTTTGCTGAGCCTCCATCAGGATTTTCCCGATCCGCTCCTGACGCTCTTTCGCCCTGGCGGCCAGTTCCGGATTGCGCTTGTACTGCAATCCCTGATTGAATCCTGCAAGATAAATCGTGTACGTCCCGGGAGGTGTGTTGCTGGTAAACCGTAATTCGAATTCCCCTTTCTCATTCCCCCCAATCCCAATTTGCTGGGCGTTGGTTTGAGGAGGAAAATCGATCGGGAATCCAATCAGGTTGCCGCCCGTTCCCTCCAGACGTGTGACCTGATAGGGAATCTTGACCACGCCCCCTCGACTGCTCTCGATGACCTTGCCATCGCCAATAGTCAACACCTGTGGTGCGGGCTCGGAGTCGGAAACGCAAACCTGAATCCGCTCCACCAGCCTGCCCGGAACACTGGGGACGTTTGCGTTGGGTTGATTAAACTGAAACGGCATCAACGCCGCTCCATAACGCGCTTTTCGCGTGATCTCCTTACCATCCACTGTGGCTTTTGCCAGAACATTGATGGTTCCTGTGGATGCGGGCGCATCCTGCTCGGCGGTCAGAATCAGTGTTCCCATGCTGTTGGCCGGACCGATGATAATTTCCTCCGTTGAAACGCCGCTCGGTAAACCGGTGGCACTCACGCGAATTTCACCTGCAAAACCATCCTGGCGGTCCACAAACACCCGCACAACATCTCTTCCACCTTTTCGCAACATGAGCGAACCAGTGGAATCACCAGGAACGGCCACGATGCGGAAGTCTTGCGCTGGTTTACGAATGGCCAGACGATAAACCAGTCGGGGATCGGTTTTCACGGAACCGTAGCCATCTTTTAACATCAGTCGATACGTCCCATCCGCTGGGACGCTGAAGATGTAAGAGGGATCTGTTGTCCGCATGTCAAACTCGTGTCGACCGGACCTGTTGTTGAAATTCTGTTCCTGGAGATCATCGAGAAAAACGATGTCGCTCACCTGCTGCTCACCAGATTCTGCCGTGGTGAGACGCTGCAGGAGAAATGCGGGATCCGTCGGAAGTCCCAGCCGTTCCGAGTAAACTTCAATCGACCAGACTTCTCCCTGTTTGGCTTCAAACTGATACCAGTCGAGATCACGTTGAGGATAGAACTGCCCAGCGACTTCGCAGGGTAATGT
>JAGQQT010000836.1 GCA_020426065.1 Planctomycetaceae bacterium
AACGTTCATTGATTTCAATTTACGTCCGCATCCTGGGTTTTCTCTTTCAGTGTTTCTGAAAAGAACTGGTCGGCCGTTTCGAGCATTTGATCGAACCAGATCTGTTTACCGAGAAACGGATGCGGTGCTTCTGGAATGACAGTTAACCCGGATGAGATTCCCAATTCCTGCAGCCGTTGGCGAAACTCATCGGCGTGCGTGCTGGGGTCATCTGTTTCCCCAGTGAGGAACCAGCAGGGTGGGTCATTCCGGTCGAGATGTTCGATGGGTGAGGCAAGTCGGTAAGTCTCGGTTTTTTCATCCAGCGTGCCTCCCAGAAACTGTCGCCAGATTTGCCCGCGATCGCTCTGGACGGAGATTTCACGCGTTCGCTCAGTGAGGAAATCGGTCTGGGCTCCCATCGGAACGGCTGCCTGAATGGAACTGCTGAACTCCGGATATCCTCCGTCCCCTTCGAGTTCAGGAATACCGGAAGAGGTGGCCAGGAGAGCCGTCAGATGACCTCCCGCCGAGAGTCCGATCGCACCAATCTTGTCGGGATTGATGCCGAACTGACTGGCATGGGCACGCAGAAAACGGACCGCTGCTTTGCAGTCATGAATGGCTGCCGGGAAAGGAGCCTCGCCGCTCAGCCGATAGGAAATGGTTGCAACAACATACTTGCGTGCGGCCAGGGCCTGGGCAATCAATCCATGACTGGTTCGATTCCCGTTGGCCCATCCACCCCCGTGGATACAGATGATGGCGGGCAGTTCTCCCCAGACATCTTTGGGGCGATAGATATCCATTTCCAGGGTGCGGTCGCCATAGCGAGCGTACGTGATACCCGGTTTGGCGTTCAGGCTGTTGAGTGTCTCATAGGGAATTTGAGTGCGGCCATCTGCCCGGGGATGTTGTGCCACGCCAGCGGGTCGGGCATCGAGCAGCATTTCTTCCTGAAACAACACCACCATACCGCGCAGCTTCTTAATGATATCCTGGTTCCGAACGGGCTGGGACTCACCGGGATCTGCTTCGAGATCATACAATTGCAAGGAGGGAGTCAACTGGAGTTTCCAGTTCCGCCAGCGGACAGCCGAAAGTTCTCCTTCACTGCCGAAATAGAAAAAGGCATCGTTGTATTCATTGCGATTCACCAGGGGAGCCCATTCTCCGGGTGGATCCCAGCGACGCCGCAATGGCACGGAGGCGTTTCGGGATAACTTCAGGCCGGGAGGAGGAACGATACGGGTTTCCCCTTTCAGCAGCGGGGAGAGGTCCCGTCCGTCAATCACAACCTGTTCCGGAACATCGATGCCAGCAAACGTGGCGAGCGTGGGATACCAGTCCATGGCCCGGACCACTGCGGTGGAGACAGTTTCTTTCTGCAGCCCCAGACCTGGCCCCCAGGCGATGGCCGGGACTCGAATTCCTCCTTCAAGTGTGGTCAGTTTGGTTCCGCGTATTTTCTGCTCGGGTGTCCTTCCGGGGCCACGCCCATTATCTGAGGCATAGATGACAATCGTGTTCTCGGCCAGATTGAGCCGCTGGAGAGTTTCGAAAAGTCGGCCGACATGGTGATCGAGTTCCTGAATCGCATCTCCATATTCTCCCCATTGAGAACTCCCCTGAAATTCTTCGCTTACGCCCAGCGGATTATGCAGCATGGTATGCGGCAGGTAGATGAAAAAGGGATGGTCCTGGTTCTCTTCCATAAACCGGATGGCTTCATCGGTGTAGAGTTTTGTCAGTTCAGCAGGATCGGCA
>JAGQQT010000837.1 GCA_020426065.1 Planctomycetaceae bacterium
CAAGGACAACATCAAGATCGGCATCCGTCAGCTCGGTTTGGGAGACGCCGATTTTCGCAAATTTCGCAATATTATCCGTCGTCCCAACGGGATTTTCCTGGTAACCGGTCCGACGGGGAGTGGTAAGACCACGACACTGTACAGTGCTTTGGGTGAACTGAATCGTCCGGATCGCAAGATCATTACCGCTGAGGACCCGGTTGAGTATTACCTGCCGGGGATCAACCAGGTGGAAGTGAAGCACAACATCGGGATGACTTTTGCCCGCATTATTCGCGCAATGCTGCGTCAGGCACCGAATGTGATTCTGGTGGGAGAAATCCGAGATACCGAGACTGGTGAAATGGCTATTCAGGCATCTTTGACTGGACACTTGGTTTTCAGTACTCTACACACGAATGATGCGCCCGGATCTATTACACGACTGATCGATATGGGTGTTCAGCCATTCCTCGTGGCATCCAGCATTATGGCAGCCATGGCTCAGCGTCTGGTGCGTGTTGTCTGTCCAAAATGCAAACAACCGTACACTCCCGAACAGTCGGAACTGGATGAGTTCAGCCTCTCGCCTGAGGTGGCCGCATCCGGATCATTTTTGAAAGGTCGGGGATGTAATCACTGTCAGCACACTGGCTATCGCGGTCGCAAAGCGGTGTTCGAATTGATGATGATGAATGCGACTTTGCGGGAGATGGCCTTCAACAGTGAGCCAACCCAGCATATTCGTCGCCAGGCACGTCTGTTCGGGATGAAAACACTGGTTGAAGATGCTGTAGACAAGGCTGTGCAAGGAGTTACGACATTGACTGAAGCTTACAAGCTGAAGACCGGTGGCCATTGATTGGGAGTTGTTCGGGGTTGAGCAGCAGTTCATCAGGATTCTTGACAATGTTGTTACTGCTTGCCTGTTGATGGCAAGTTTCAGTCATTGGTTATCAGGATCTGCTGGCTGAGAAGGGCTTGGTTTGGGCTGAGGTCTTCCAGGTGGTTTTTACTAGATGCACTGCAAATTCGATCACGTGGTGTTTTGGGCAGGTTCGTATGGCATTAATCAATTGGTGTCAGGTCTTTGTTCAAATAACAACTTTGACAAGTATTTGGAGCAGGTGGTCCCGTTTTCTTGATTCTTTCGCCTGATTCCGAGAATAATACATGTGGGCAGAGAAATATGTTTTTCTTTTGATCTTTCTGACCCAGGGGCATTCGCCCGACATTCTGAGAATTGAGTTCTAACGGCATCAGGGATTGAAATGGTCAGGCAGCAGGGAGCTGCTTATTCCGTTCTTTGTATTCTCTTCTTAAAAACCATCGACTTTCAAACTTATACCAACAGGCCTGATCGGCTGTTTCATTGAAGGATTTGCATGTCGTCACTTCAAATTGACAAACTGCTGGAAACGGTCGTGAAAGAAAAGGTGAGCGACCTGCACATCACGACCGAACAGCCGCCGGTTGTTCGATCCGGTGGGCACATGATCCGGCTTGAGACGAAAACGCTCACGCCGGACGACACCGTCGCTTTGATGAAGAGTATTACTCCGGAGCGGAATCAGCAGGAGTTGCAGGAAGTTGGGGGAACGGACTTCGGATTTGCGTTTGGGGACAAAGCCCGGTTTCGTGTGGCTGTGTTCAAGCAGCGTGGCCAGGTTGGGATGGTGCTGCGACGGGTACCGAATGAGTTCCTGACGTTTGCCCAGCTCGGTCTGCCGCCAGTGATTGCCGATCTGATCAAGCGGCCTCGAGG
>JAGQQT010000838.1 GCA_020426065.1 Planctomycetaceae bacterium
TATGACATCTTCCTGGTGGATCCGGAAACTGGCGATGTTGTTTACTCTGTCTACAAGGAACTCGATTTCGGCACCTCGCTGCTGGACGGTCCGCACAGTCAGACCAACTTTGCGCAATGCTTCCGTCGCGCTGCAGAACTGAACACAACCGATTCCTTCATCCTGGTCGACTACAAGCAGTATGGTCCATCTTATGAAGCTCCTGCCAGTTTTATTGCCAGCCCGATTTACCGTGGTGACACCCGGGTCGGGATCGCCATGTTCCAGATGCCGATTGATTATGTCAATCAGGTGATGGGTGTTCGTACCGGCATGGGTGAATCTGGAGAGACCTACCTGGTTGGTCCAGATCATCTGATGCGATGTGATTCCTATCGTGATCCTGAAAACCGCTCGATCATCACTTCCTTCAAGAATCCAGAGACTGGTCGAGTTGAAACCGTTGGCGTCGTCAACGCACTGAAAGGTGAACAGGGAACGATTACAACCAGTAACTATGCCGGAAAAGAAGTTCTCTGCTCTTACACACCCATTGAACTTCTGGGTAACCGGTGGGCCCTGCTCTCTGAAATTGAAAAAGAAGAAGCATTCGCATCAATCGGACAGATTCGTAACACAGCCAACAGTGCCACCTCTTCTCTGGTGTCCTGGATGCTGGGACTGACCGCTGTGGTGGGCACAGGCGTGATCCTGATTGGCTGGAACTTCAGCAAGCGGATCGTGACTCCGGTACTGTCAATTGCCAAACAGGCAAACAGGATTGCCAATGGTGACCTGAGGGAGAAACTGGACTATCACTCAAGTGACGAACTGGGCGAGTTGGCCAGTTCCTTCAACGACATGAAGGAGTCCATCCAGACCATGTCCAACGAAACCAGCCAGATGGTGTCTGAAGCACGCGATGGAAAACTGGATGCCCGGGCAGACAGCTCTCGGCTGCAGGGTTGCTATCGCGAACTGATCGAGAAGACCAACGACCTGGTCAAGGCATTCGGTGAACCTGTTTCCGAAATCCGTGACTGCATGCAGCAGGTGGCCTCTGGCAATCTGACCGCTCGCATGAGTGGATCCTACAGCGGTGATTTCAACTCACTGGCTCACTCGATCAATGCTGCTCTGAACCAGATTGATAACACCATCAGCGATGTTTCCCTGACCACTGGTCATGTTGCCAAGGCTTCCAACGATGTCCACCGCAGCAGCCAGAACATTGCGGAAGGTTCTACCGAACAGGCCAGCTCACTGGAAGAAATTGCCAGCTCGCTGGAAGAAATGACCTCAATGACCAAGCACGCTTCTGAGAATGCGACCCAGGCGAAACTCCTGGCCAAGGAAACTCGTGAAGCAGCTGACAGTGGCAAGACTGCCATGACGCGGATGTCCGAAGCGATCGAGAAGATCAAGTCGTCATCTGATGAACAGGCCAAGATCGTGCGTACGATTGATGAAATCGCATTCCAGACCAACCTCCTGGCTCTGAACGCAGCTGTGGAAGCAGCCCGTGCTGGGGAAGCAGGGAAAGGATTTGCGGTTGTGGCTGAAGAAGTTCGCTCTCTGGCACAACGTTCTGCAGAAGCGGCTCGAACCACAGCCTCGATGATCGATTCTTCTGTCGAGTCCTCCACACAGGGTGTGAGCATCTCGAAAGAAGTGGCTGCCAGCCTGGATCAGATTCTGAACAGTGCCCAGAAGACCGATGACCTGGTGGCTGAAATTGCCGCTGCCTCGAAAGAGCAGTCG
>JAGQQT010000839.1 GCA_020426065.1 Planctomycetaceae bacterium
GTCTGCCCGCTCCCTCCCAGTTGTCCGGGAACGGCCGCATCAATCAGGCAGGCTGAGAAGCGAATCCCTTTTTCATGGGCCGTGCAAAACAGTTTCTGCAGTGAGGTCAGATCTGCGTCCAGCATTCGATGAACCCAGACCGGGCGGAATTCCTGTAGTGTTGCCGCTGCTTCCAGATCATAATCTCCATGAAGCTGGACACGAGTGAGCTTCAACTTCCTTGCCAGTGCGGCAATCTCATCCGGCAAGTGATCCACAAACACGCCAACTCGCTCGATCTCCGTGGGAAGTTCCGCACAGATCGCCGCTGCAATCTCGGGAGAGACGTAGCGTTTTGACTTGGGATAGAAATTCAGACCAATGGCATCAGGAGCAGCAGCAGCCACATCGAGTGCTTCCGCCACATCCCGGACACCACATATTTTCACCCACATGATTTTCTCTTTCGGAGTTTGAGTTCATGAGGAACGGATTCATCATCAGCATCTTGACCTTGCATGGTGTTCTGCCCCCATTTACCGAGAGTCTTGACACCAGCATACAGGGAACTGTTCCAGAAAATGCGTGATTTTTGGCTCAGCAGGAATCATCGGCACCTTCTAAATTGTCGTGAAGCGGAACTGTCGCCTAGAATACTCTGCAGGCTGAAGTCGCATTGTCGGTGAGAATGGTCATGATGCAAGTGGCAGACCGGCAACAGCCTTTCTGAAGCAGGTTTTCGAACCTGTTCCTGCTCTTTGGGGAATAGGATGAATGTTTTGATACTGGGTGCGGGAACGGTGGGAACATCCATTGCCGCACTGCTTTGTAAAAATCAGCACAATGTCCGCCTGGTGGATTCATCGGCAGAAGCTCTCGAAAATGCGGGGGATGACCTGGATGTGCAGATGATTCATGGTTCCGGCTGCAATGCCGCGACTCTGTTTCAGGCGGATGTTTTGAATACGGATATCTGCCTGGCTGTGACCAGTGATGATGAAACCAACCTGGTGGGTGCCTCTTTATGCCGGGCCATGGGAGCCAAGCGGAGCATCGCCCGAATTTTTGAGCCCAGTTACCTGGATTTCAGCACCTTTGACTATGCCCGGCATTTCGGGGTCGACAACCTGCTTTCTCTCGAGCGGTTGACCGGACTGGAACTGGCCAAGGCCATTCGAGCGAACGGCCTGTTTACACTGGAAAACTTTGCCCGGGGTGGGATTGAAATTCAGGAAGTGGAGCTTCAGGCCGGCTCCAAAGTGATTGGCGTTCCGTTGCGTGAAATCAAGATGCCGGCCGTTGTGCGGATTGGGCTGGTTACCAGTGGAAAGCGCAGTTTTCTGCCTCATGCCGATGATGCGTTTTCGGAAGGGGACCGGATTACTCTGGTTGGTGAACGTGATGCGTTGCGGAGCGTGGTCAAACTCTTTCAGATTAAAACACCACCTCAGCAGGATGTGATTATCGCCGGAGGCGGTAAGGTGGGTTACTATCTGGCCAAGTCGCTCGAAAGCGAACGTTATCGTGTCACGATTATGGAAATGGACGAGGAGCGTTGCCATTATCTGGCCAAGCACCTGCCGGACTGCACCATTCTGCATGCCAACGCAACCAGTCAGGCGGAAATGCGGGAAGCCCGTGTGGGGAATGCCGATGTCTTTGTCGCATCGACCGGTCGGGATGAAGACAATATTATTTGCGGTGTGGAGGCCCGGGAACTGGGCACAACCCGGATCATGTGTGTTGTGCGACGTCCTG